>NZ_JBEONQ010000017.1:0-103022 GCF_040544445.1 Undibacterium sp. GrIS 1.8
AGTGCCAGCGAGGCCAGCCATTCCGGCGTGGGCAGTGCTGCCATATCCAACCGGATGGCATTGCCAATCCGTAAGGTGTAATTGCCAGCATCCGATGGTGCAATGCGTTGGGCGACATTGGTTTCGCCAGCGATGCGTAGCGAGACGAATTTATTGCTGGGGTTAAGCTGACTCGCCGCTTTTGATGGGAGCTGCGACCTTTTTTTGTTTAGCTTGCGTCGCCAGTAATAGAGGCAATCGGCTGATATCCCATGCGCTCTTGCATAGGCCGGCACTGAACCACCTTCAAGCGCCAATCTTTCGACATGCCTTACCCAGTATTGCTTTTCCATTTCCACTCCATCTCATTATTGAAATCGTGAGCTTGAAGGATTTAGATTTGACTTGATAGTCTGGGGTTTATGGAGCGCTTACAATCTTTCGACATGCCTTACCCAGTATTGCTTTTCCATTTCCACTCCATCTCATTATTGAAATCGTGAGCTTGAAGGATTTAGATTTGACTTGATAGTCTGGGGTTTATGGAGCGCTTACCGCATGACTACAAAAGATAACGCGAAAATTAAAAATATTCCTCGTCAGGATTCTTGCTTGTCGTCGCCGTCGTCACGTTGACGTATCCAAAAATGAGTACGTTTTTTCTTGTTCGTCGCAGGAGTAGATTGCTCTTGCCCCGCTTTGGTCGCAGGCGGTGGGGCAACCGGCAGAGGGAAGCCAAGAAAAACCATCACGATCAATATTGGCAATACGAGGTAAAACAGCGGCCTCTTCCAATGTGATTTTTGTTTCATCATGTCCAAGACATGGTGATGTGCACATGGAAGACAAGGTAAGCGAGCTAAATTACAACAAGTTATTTTGGTAATTTAGTGGAGGATTGGAGTGCTGCATGCGCACCAGTTTTTCTACATTAAGATAGATTCCATGTGAAAATTAACTGGTGCTCCAGACGTATCATGCAAACTAATTTTTAAACCCAGTGTTGCAATATGGATGAGAGACTTGCCCATTTTCTATTTCCGCAAATCCGCCATCCTGTTTTCTGATTTTATGGTCGATTGATATGGAGTTTCGGTGCAGATAGCCATTACAGATTTTGCACTTGATAGAAGTTTTAAGTGCTTCATTCATAAAAACTTCTGATTTCCCATCTGAATTAAAATCCTCATCTTCATTGTCAACAACTTCATCAGATTTGACAGTTAAATAATTGAAATCTGTCGATGAAAAAATTTTTGCTATGGCCTCATTAGTTGATAAATTTTGGTTAAGCAGGGTGATTATTTGTAAATAAAAGTTAACAACGTGAGGTGATCCTTTAATGGATGTTCGATATTTTCTAATAATTTGCCTCGGTAAGTCCTCAAAATTCAAAACAATTTCTTCAAAATTTTCTCTAGCTTTTATAAAGTCGTTCAGCTTTTTAGTCTTATGTAATTTGATTACAAATTGCAGGAACACGTTAAACGATGCCGGTTTATATCTGCCATTTCTCGCATAAAAATAGACTGCTGGATGTAAGCCAAGCGATGACGGATGGTTGCTATTTATTAATTGGGCTATTTTTAAACAATTCTTTAAAAATTTTATTGTCTCGTCTCCGTCGTTGTCATCCGCTAATTCACTGTTATTCGTAATTTCATTTACAGTATTTACGAATTCTAAAATAAGCATTTGTGATTGAGAGGAGAAGCTTTTTCCCGCGACTGGTATATCTAGAGTTTTTAAAGGTGTCTTGAGAGATGGCTTGAATAATATATCGTTAATTTGCTCTGCTAAGTTTTGAACTTCTTGCTGTCCTCTTTCGGAAAATGACGACCAATATTTATGCCCTTTGCCGCTTCGGAGAATCGCCCTAGTCGCTATTCCATTCGCCTTATTTCTCGTTTCCAATAAGATCAATTCAGTTTTATCTATTGGAGCAGCTTTTTGATTTATTTTAAAGAATGAAGCTTCTGCTTTTTTTGCGTCACCATCTACCCATTGTATTTGTATAGCTAGACTTCCAAGCAAGCGAGCTTTTCCAACAATTTCAGGTTTGACTTTTTCTGGATTTTTTATTGCAAGTTTGTAATCAGAATATGGACCAATAATTTTATTAATTTTTTCTCGAAGTTTATTTGCCGTATCAATTTGTTCTTCTGGAATTATTGAGTCGTAAAAGGATTTTGTAATTCCACCATCTCCATAGTCGTTATTAACCCATGCTGCTAACGCGCTTAATCGATGCGCTCCATCAATTACAAACGTATAGCCTGCCTCGTTTTTCCAGAGGATCACTGCCGGAATCAGGTCTGTATCTAGAAAACTTTGGATTAGTGAAATGACTCTTTCCTGATCCCATTCATTTGTCTCTCGTTGAAAATCTGGTTTTCTTATGGATCCAAAAAAGAACGAATCTTCCTCTAGATCCGTTACTTTCAAAAGTTGAGATTTATTTGTCGGAGAGGCCTCTGAGTCTCTAACTTCGAAATCTTCCCTTGGAATAAGAGCATCTAAATTAATTTTTTTTGCCATTTTTCACCCCGACGTTTAATTTCTTATATTTAAGTTCATTAATTATTGCTTTTAGAGTTAATTAAAAAAAACATTATTGATTTAATGTCAGTTCTAAACACTATTGGACCTACTTCCCCCTAGCAACAATCGCCTCAATCTGATCCATGATGCTATTCATGCGCGCCACAATCGCTTTGTAGGGCGTTGGCGTGGCAAGGTCGACGCCTGCTGCTTTGACTAACTCGTAAGGATATTGCGATCCGCCTGCTTTGAGGATGTTGAGGTAGTTGTCGCGTGCGCCGGGTTTGCCTTTGAGAATTTCGTCGGCGAACATGGTGCCGGCGGCGATGGAGGTGGCGTATTGGAAGACATAAAAGCGGTTATAAAAATGCGGGATGGCTGCCCATTCGATGGCGTACTGGTCATCGATTTTGAGGATGTTCTCTTGATCGCCGTGGTAAGTTTTGAGGATGTCGCCATAGATTTTGGTCAGGGCTTCGCCAGTTAAGGATTCGCCTTGATCAACCTTGGCATGCACGGTGCGCTCGAAGTCGGCGAACATGGCTTGGCGGAAGAATGTGCCGCGGATACCTTCCAGCTCTGAGCCTAAGTACGCTAGGCGTTCTGCATCAGTCTTGGCGATTTTAAGCATGTGATCTTGCAGCAGAACCTGATTGGTGGTGGAGGCGATTTCTGCGGTGAAGATCGGGTAGTCGGAGGTGATGAAAGGTTGAGTCTTATTCGCCAGATACGAGTGCATGCCATGACCCCATTCGTGCGCGAGGGTGGAGGCGGATTCAAAATCATCATTGTGATTCAGCAGCAGGTAAGGGTGGACGTCGTAAGACGTGCCTTGCATGTAGGCACCAGAACGTTTTTTCGCTCGTGGGTAGACGTCCATCCAGCGCTCGGTAGTGGCTTTAGTGAGTGCTTTTACATAATCGTCACCCAGCGGTTTTACGGCGGCGAGCATGAGTTCTACACTTTTATCGATGGGGAACTTGAGCGCTTCTTTATTTTGCTCGGCGATCATCGGTGGATAGATGTCGTAGTAATGCAGATCGGGGATGCCCATCAGTTTGCTACGCAGTTTGAAGTAGCGGTGCAGCGTTGGCAGATTGGCGTGGGTTTGCTCAATCAGCATGTCATACACACCGCGCGGCAATTTGTTGGCATCTAGCGCTTGTGCGAGTGAGTCCGGGTAGTTGCGGACCTTGGCGTAGACGGCGTCTTTTTTCAGCATTTCATAAAAAGTGACGCCGTAGGTTTGTTCGTATGATTTCCAGGTTGCCCAATATTGATCAAACACTTGCTTGCGCACGGCACGGTCGCTACTGGTGCGGTATTTGGTGTAGGCGGATTGATCGAGCGTGACTTCTTTGCCGTCGACGCTGATTTTTGGCCATTGGGTATCGGCGTTGGATAAGGTGCCGTGTGCTGCTTGCGCTGTGTTAGCGATCATGCCGAACGTGGCAACGATGCTTTCTCCTTTATCGTCCAGCGTATGACTTGCCGTGCGCAGGATGTCATCCATCGGGTGGGCATAGATGCTGAGTGAGCTATCTTGTTTGAGAAAGCCCTGGATTTTTTTAGCACCGATGTGCAGAACTTCTGGACGTAAAAACGAGCTGGCATCGTCGACCTTGCTCATCAAAATTTCGGCACGTTGATTGATGTCTAAGCCTGCACTGTCGCCGGTATTTTGATCATGCAAAAAAGAGGCATAGTTGGCGAGGCGCGCCAGACGTTTTTGTAAATCCTGATACAAGTCCATGCAAGTCTTAAAGCGTTTTGCCGAGCCACCGATCTGGCCCTTGCACGTCGCAAATTCTTTTAACTGCGCATCAAGCTTGGCGGCATCTTTATCCCAATCGGCGCTGGTGGCGTAAAGGTCTTTCAGATTCCAGCGATCCGCTTCGGTCTCCGCATGGGCGAAGGCTGGCAGGGTGAAGGCGATAGCGAGGGAGAGAATGCTGCGTTGCAGTGATTTTTTCATGATGGGTGCTTTAGGTATGATCTGTGTTATGAATGGATAGAAAGCGCTGTGGCAGCGCTGCTGTTATTAGGATGATCTGGATGCGCTGAAAATGCGCGCAAAGTCTGCCGCATTATTCTGTCTGAAAACCGATGCAAAAAGATGGTTTATTTGAAAATATATTTTCTTGTTGTTTGGCTCACTGAATCTAAGGTTTGAGTATCAAATTGAATTTTTATATTCAACATTTGATTTAAGTCTGCTAATCCTTTGGTTCTGCTACTTGAAGTGATTTAATTACCTTGATTACTTGATCATTGATTTGCCGCCACTGTGGCAACTGCGTTTCTCTAAATGTATATTCAAGAAAAATTTGATCCTGGAATAAAAATCCTGTCCAACAAGTTGCTGGCAATGGCTTTGATTCAGCAACAGCAGGATATGCACTGTCGCATCTGAATCGGATGGGACGTCCGTCTGGGTGCTTTAGATTCTCATCTGGAGGGGAGTACATAGCATAACTATTTCTACTCTCGCCAAAACTGTTCCCCTGAAGATTTAATTCCGGTAATGGCCTCTTAAATTTATTCGACTTCCAATCCCTTTCACTTGCCTCCCATTCAGGATTATTTTCTATACCAGACGTCATCGTGATGCCAGCTCTACAAGTCAAGCGGATATAGACAGCCGTTTCTTGGTCGGCGGGGTTCGGGTCGTCCTTGTAAGTGAACCGTAAATCTGGCATATAAGCTTGCATCCCGACTGTAATACCTGGTGTTTCTGCTAAACGACCAGCGCCATAGTTGATGCTGCCAATATAGTGGGTCGGTATTTGAAATAATTTCTGTCCAATCCAAATATCTTTAATCGGTTCTTCTACATTTGAACGGTCAGCAAAATGATAAGGACGATTCATCTCCTTAATTTTTTTGTATGCCATTTCTACACAGGCTCGATCATTTAAAGGATTAATCGCTGGCCACATTTCTTTAGGGATTAAAGAGCTGGCTGGTTGCGGATCTACGTTGTCTCGATTGCAAGCTGCCGTCATAGCAACGATGCTCATAAGGGCAATCCATTTGGTTGAAAAGAGGTATTGCTTACTTCTCTTTGTAGTTTTTTTTGTTTCTTTTTTCATGTTTTTTGAGAATTATTTAAATTGAATTTTCAATAATTTGAAAACTCATATACAAAATTTTGATTTTAAATTTAGACTGATTTGACGATACACTCGATGGATCACTCCCGCAAAAAAAATGCCGCATCGTCTGCGGCACTTTGTGATTCATCTAATTGGCATCATTCGGATCAACGAAGTTTCAGCGATGACTTCAACGATTGTTCCGGGACATAAATACCAGACGCTCGAATAAATGCACATCTTGCTCGTTCTTGAGCAAGGCACCGTGCAGCGGCGGTACTGCCAGCTTGTTGTCTTTGCTGCGCAGCGCTTCTGCCGGGATGTCTTCTGCCAAGAGCAGTTTGAGCCAGTCGATCAGTTCTGATGTGGACGGTTTCTTTTTCAGGCCGCTGACTTCGCGGACTTCATAAAAAGTTTGTAGCGCGCTGGCGAGCAGATCGCTTTTTAGTTTAGGGAAGTGGACATCGACGATTTTTTGCATCGTCTCTTTTTCCGGGAACTTGATGTAATGGAAGAAGCAACGACGCAAGAAGGCATCGGGTAATTCTTTTTCGTTATTCGATGTGATGATGACTAGCGGACGGTGCACGGCGCGTACCATTTCGCGGGTTTCGTAGACATAGAATTCCATGCGGTCTAATTCGCGCAGCAAATCGTTAGGGAATTCAATATCGGCTTTGTCGATTTCATCAATCAGCAATACGACTGGCTGATCGGCAGTAAATGCTTGCCACAAGACGCCCTTGACGATGTAGTTGTGGATGTCCTTAACGCGCTCGTCACCTAATTGCGAATCCCGCAGGCGCGATACGGCGTCGTATTCATACAAACCTTGCTGGGCTTTGGTGGTGGATTTGATGTGCCATTGCAGCAGCGGCATGTTGAGTGCGGCGGCGACTTCTTCTGCCAGCATGGTTTTGCCGGTGCCAGGCTCACCTTTGATAAGCAATGGGCGTTGCAGGGTGAGGGCGGCGTTGACTGCCAGTTTCAAATCATCGGTCGCGACATAATTTTGTGCGCCATCAAAGCGGGTGGGCTGTGTCATGGTCTGGTCGGATTGAGTAGTTTATGGAGAAGTCGTCTAGTTTCAGCAGATTGATCGTTAGCTTGTTGTTGTGCAACAGCGATAATCGAGTATAAGCGAGAACGTCGTTTCTTGTGAACGACTGTTCTATTTTTCCTGCTGCCGCATACGGTTGGGGTGCTGCCTGACTCGCCGTCTGTCGTTTTTATTACGTAAAAACGCTCAGAAATGGGAAGTTTATGTGTGGCAAGCGCGCTATTCATAGGCAAATTGCAAGGTAATCAGCTAAAATGCTGCTTTGGATTAACCCGCCCTTTCGATCATTCACTCCTCGATAATATGAAAAAATTGTTCACACAGTTGTTCGCAATTCTCACCCTGGTGAGTGTTGCCCAGGCTGCTTCTGCGGCAGATGTGGTTGGCAATGCCAAGGCCGCTGAAAATAAAGTCGCTATGTGTATTGGTTGCCACGCTATTGCTGGTTATAAGGCAACTTATCCTGAAGTTTTCCAAGTGCCGATGATTGGTGGTCAATCTGCCAAGTACATCGAAAGTGCGTTGCAAGCGTATCGCAAAGGCGACCGCAAGCATCCAACGATGCGCGGTATCGCTGGCAGCATGTCTGATCAAGATATTGCTGATTTGGCGGCTTATTACTCAATGCAAAAATAAGTATAAAAATAAGAATAGGAGCCATCATGAAAAAATTCACATTATCGGTTTTGTTGTTGTCTGCGATTTCAGCTATGTCAGCTAGCGCTTTTGCCGGTGGCGATATTGCTGCAGGTAAAGCTGCTACAGAGAAAGCAGCATGTTTTGCATGCCACGGTAAAGATTACAACTCGCCAATCGATCCAACTTATCCAAAACTGGCCGGTCAGCATCAGGATTACATCGCACATGCGTTGAAGGCATATCAGCATGGCGTGAACGCACCGAATGGTCGTGGCAATGCGATCATGGGCGGACAAGCCAAAGCCTTGTCTAATACCGATATCGAAAATATCTCCGCATATCTGAGTAGCTTGCCTGGTAGCCTCGTGATGAAGAAATAAGCATCGTCTGTTTGCTTGATGCGAAAAAAAAGCCACGGTCGTCGTGGCTTTTTTTATGTGAGATAGGATCAGCGTGCGCGTTGATTTAAAGCGTCGATATACGCCGCACCGTCGGGCGGCATACCTGTGCGTTGCGAGGTCCAGATCATTTCGCCCAGACACTCCATGATCTGATGATGGGCGTCGTGTTCGGAGTTGGTTTTTTGCGCCAGACGCTGAAACGCAAACCGCACGCCTGCAGGTTGATCTACTGAGATTTGTTCGCTGATCGTTAAGTGCATGGATAAATGCAAAAACGGATTCGTTTGTCCTTGCGTGACGCTGTAATCGGCGGCCAAGGCAGAGTCTAGGTCGCTGAAGACATTGTGGTATTCAGGATGCTGATTGATCCAGTCGGCGGCAATACTTTCGAGCGGGGTTAAAATTTCTCTTGCTTGAGATTTGCGGTAAGTTTCACAAAAAAAGCGGCGTACATCATCTTGGCTTGGGGTGAACATGGCTGGCAGTAAAATCAGGAATGTCCGTATTGTACGATTATTTGAGTTTGTCGAATTGTCGGTTGGCTTAGAGTATGATTTAGAGCCTTAACTCCGAGCCTTAATTCAGAGCCTTAACTCAAAACCTCAATTCAAAGCCTAACTTGAGAACCAGATTTATAACTTACTTGTCTCACTTAATTGCCTCAATCACGCATCTCAATTAAGTCATCCCTTTGTATATCTAAACAGGAGAAACACCATGCTGACAACAGAACATCTGGACACCTTATTTACCAAAGCCCGCACCCATAATGAGTGGTTGGATAAGCCGGTTAGCGACGCTCAATTGCAGCAGATTTATGATTTGATGAAATGGGGCTCGACCTCGGCAAACTGCTCACCGGCACGGGTGGTTTTTGTGAAAAGCGCAGAAGAAAAAGTCAAGTTGCTCGCTTGTATGGCACCGGGTAATGTTGATAAAACTAAGGCCGCACCAGTGACCGCCATCATCGGGATGGACATGGCGTTTTATGAGCAATTGCCAAAGTTATTTCCGCACGCAGATGCACGGTCTTGGTTTGTTGGTAATCAGGGATTGATTGATGCGACTGCGTTTCGCAACTCGTCTTTACAAGGCGCTTATCTGATGCTGGCGGCACGGGCAATTGGTTTAGACTGCGGCCCGATGTCGGGTTTTGATCCGGATAAAGTCAATGCGACCTTCTTCGCTGGGACCGAGGTCAAGGCCAATTTCATTTGCAATCTTGGCTATGGCGATATGGCAAAAGTATTCCCACGGTCGCCACGTCTGGATTTTGATGAGGCTTGCAAGATCGTTTAAAGAGTCGGTTGGTGTGGCAAATATCACCGTCGTTACGGGATAGTGAAAAAGGCGCAGGCGGCACAATACTAATGTGTTACCTGTGCTTTTTTATCTCTGGGAATTGAAATACTCTCTATTAGTATATTTTAATCGTCAATGGAATCATTGGGTAATTAAGGGTTTTTATTAGAATTGATGGGGAGTATATGAAAAATAGGCTATCTTCGGATTGTTTAGCCCGGACTTCTTATGGCTCCAAGTAGGGCGTATTTTGTGTTCCTTTACGCCCCTTTTGGCTGCGGCGTCTTTTGTTTGTAGTCGCATAAATCAGCAATCATGCAGTTCCAGCATTTAGGCGTGCGCGCCAGGCAGGTATAACGGCCATGCAAAATCAACCAGTGATGCGCATCGAGCTTGAATTCTGCCGGAACAAATTTGAGTAATTTTTCTTCGACAATATCGACGTTTTTACCTGGCGCAATGCCAGTACGATTACTCACGCGGAAGATGTGCGTATCTACCGCAATTGTGGGCTCACCAAAAGCGGTATTCATCACGACATTCGCCGTTTTTCTGCCGACGCCTGGCAATGCCTCTAATGCAGCACGTTCTTTTGGTACTTCACTGCCATGTTGCTCAATCAGGATGCGGCAGGTGGCGATCACATTTTTAGCTTTGGTGCGAAACAAACCGATGGTCTGAATGTAGGGGATCAGACCATCGACATCTAGCGCCAATATTTTTTCTGGCGTATTCGCGACCGGATACAGCTTGCGCGTGGCCTTGTTGACCGACACATCGGTGGCTTGCGCCGACAACAGCACGGCAATCAAGAGTTCAAACGGACTGGTGTATTCCAGTTCGGTGGTTGGATGCGGATTTTGCTCTTTGAAACGGCTAAAAATGATCTGGCGTTTGGCTGCGTTCATGTCGGTTCTGGATTTATGTTTTGATCTGAGTTTAGGACTTAGTTTAGGACTTAGTTTGTCTCTAGCTTTTTAAGCCGCGCGCGTTCTATCGCAGCGGTGATGATGGCTTTTTTGCGATCACGATCAGCGATTTGTTCGGGAGTTAACGCGGGTTCGTCCATCAAGGCATTTAATTTGGTCGTTGCTTTGGCGGCGAGTCTGTCGTCGTTTTCTTGTTGTTCTTTTTTGAGTCTAGCCTGACGAAAGTGATAGGCCTCGCGTGCCTGATCCGCCTGTTCTGACGACCATGCATCCCAGCCTGTCTTGCCTGGCGTAAGCTCGACCATGCTGATGCAATCAACCGGGCAGGGCGCAACGCACAGGTCACATCCGGTACATAGCATAGGCAATACTGTGTGCATCTGTTTGGCCGCGCCCATGATGGCGTCGACGGGGCAAGCTTGGATGCAGAGCGTGCAGCCGATGCAATAGGCTTCATCTATCAAGGCGACAGGTCGTGGTCTTTCATGTCCGTGGCTGACGTCTAGCGCGATCACGGGCTTACCGAGTAAGTTTGCCAAGCGCCGTATGCCTTCTTGACCACCGGGTGGGCATTGATTGTAATTGGCGCTGCCATTGGCGATCGCCTCGGCATAGGGGCGGCATGCGGGGTAGCCGCACTTAGTACACTGAGTTTGCGGCAGTAAGTCTTCAATCTGATCGGCGAGTGTGTGTAGCATTTCTGATTTATCTAAGGCAGAGGCGATCATTATCCTAGATAACTCGGCTGCGCTGGTGGATTGATGCGCATTGCTGGAATTGTACGATTTGGACGCGATGAAAATGCATCTTGACTGGTTGTCGAAAACTTTTACATCTCAAGAAATTAAAGACTTTTTTCTGAAAAGATTGAGATTTTGAATAATTTTTATCGATCATTTATAAATTGAAATAAAAATAGAAATTGCCCAAGAGAATAATTGAATCTCAAGCAAAGGTCTTTTAGAATCCAAAAAACTGAACCATGTCCTTGGAGAGCTAAGCCAGGCAACGGTTGTTAGATATTTTCGAATCCCACTCGCAGAAAAAAATAAGGCGGGGTTATGTACTGCCAGGATTTGCGAGAGTGTCGCAGGCAATATTTTGATGAAAAGCTTTTACAGAAGAAAAAATGGTACAAAAATTGCGTTGCCTCCATAGTCTTTTCGTATTTCATCCATTTGTTGTTCATTTGCCTAATTAACCAGTTGATCGCTTTATCTAATATTTGAAATGGGAGCTTTAATGAAACTTAAATCTTTATTTGCCGCTTTGTGTATTAGCGTCGGATTTGCCAGTTCTGCATTGGCTGTTCCTACCACCTATACCAACATAGGTACACAGAACCCGATTTTGTATACTTTCGTCGCTACTTCGGCGGGTGATGTAATGGCGTATTTTGCAGGTTCTACTGCTGGTTATACCAACACACTCAGCTTGTTGGTCAACGGCGTTGATACCGGTATCTTTGGCTTGAATAATCACACGTCTAACTACGGCGACTTGCTGAATTTCGGCGCTGTCAATGCGGGTGATAATTTAGTATTTCGTTTGAATGTGCTAAACAATGGCGATACTTGGTATTCGCAAAAATCGTCTAACTCTGATGGCGTAAATCATGTTTACTCCAACTCTTATGGCGGCGATGCGTTTGTTCCTGCTGCGGTTTATGTCGCTTTTGAAGATTTACGTAACGGTGGCGATTTTAATTACAACGACGAAAACTTTGTTTTTACCAATGTCAGCAACGTGTCTAACGATGTTCCACTGCCAGCAACACCATTGCTGCTTGGTTTAGGTATGGGCATTCTGGCCTTGGTTGCCAAGCGTCGTAAGCAAGTATAGGCGTAGGAGCGGTGTGGAGGTAGCTTAGAGGTTCCCAAACGGTTGTGAGGGATTTTTCTGAGGAGCTATAGCGATAAAATTTGTGATTCGCTTTAGCGAGTTTGCAGTCACCCGAGAATAAAAAAGCTAGATGCATTGCATCTAGCTTTTTTTATTGGCGCAGCATAAGTCTTTGCTTACTTATGATGGATTGATGATCTAAGTTACTTCTTTTTTGCATCCGGTTTTTGTTTGGCAATGATCAGATCTTTGATGCTGTTATACGCATCCGCCGGCAAAATCTTTTTGTTCAACAAATCATCTTTACCGTTATACGGGCGACCTTTGATGATTGCATCAGAACGTGCATCGCCAATCTTAGGCAATTCGGACAATTCTTTTTTAGTCGCACTATTGATATCCAACAGCTCCACCTTGGCCGAGGCCGATACCGTAGCTGACGCAGACGCAGATGCAGAGGCTTTTTTAGGCTCGTCTTTGGCTTGGGCTGTGCTGATGATGAATAAGGATGAGGCGACTAGCAGTATTGATTTCAACAGTTTGTTCATGATTACCCTTTGTATGATGCCCAGTCTAGTAGTCTGGGTAGTTATTAATTTCTAAAATAACGATATAAAACAAGCGAGGAAAAACCAAATTACAGTACAAACCAGGAATAGCTGCTAGAAGGCTATCATATTATTGTGTTTGCACTGCTGAATTAATCACCACTGGGGTAACGGGTAAATTAGTGAAACTACCGCTGGTCGTCGTTGGAACCGTACTAATCTGATCCATGATAGTAAGCCCGGTCACAATCTTGCCGAAGACGGCATAACCCGGATTAGTGGCGTTGCTGTAATCCAATGTCGTGTTATCTACGACGTTAAAATAAAACTGAGATGTCGCAGAATTTGCCACAGAGGTACGCGCCATGCCGATACTGCCACGAAGATTACTTAAGCCATTGTTGGATTCCAGCGCAATGGCGGCTAATGTCGCAGGTTGTTGTAAATCGCTAGTGTAGCCGCCGCCCTGAACGACAAAATTGCTGACCACTCGATGGAAAATCTTATTCACATAAAAGCCACTTTCTACATATTGTAAAAAGTTGTCGACCGTGATCGGCGCTTTGGCCGGGTTAAGCTCAATCACAATCGTACCCATTGACGTCAGCATTGTGACTTGCGGTTGTGCAGCCAGAGGAATGGTTAAACTACCGGAGTAAAGTGATGATCCGTTGCCCGCCGTGATGGACACCGCTACCGTTCCGACCGCAACGATTTTGCAAGTGAATACTCGTTGCGTTGCGCTGCCTCCGGCGACTTCGGTAATCGTCAGGCATGCTGGATTGGAGATGTTAATGCCTTGGTCGAGATTTTGACCTTTGATGGTCATATTGCTGGTCTTGCGATACACCAGTTGATCTGTCGTGACACTGGTAATTGATACCGTTGGAGTGTTGCTAGCAGAGTCGCTACCGCCCCCACCACAAGCAGTAAGTAGGCTAAGGCTTGCGCAAGTAAGAGCGGTCCAGTTGAGCACTTTCAAATTCATCTCCTGAGAAATAATCACATGTTTAAAACGCTGATTATAGCCCGTGAAAGAGGGCGTATTTTCGGGCGCAATACTTTGTTACTTACGTGAAGTATCCACTCTTGATCCACGAAAAAACGAAAGTGATTGCGTCTTTGATTGACGTCGGGCATTGGACGGACGCAACTCAGATCAATCCTTCAAACAATAAAATATCGACTTTTTCACCGGCGGCGATATCGGCTTGATCGTGGTGTAGTACCACCATGCAATTGGCTTCTGACATTGACCGCAGAATTCCTGAGCCTTGTGAGCCGGTGATACTCACTTGTAGCTGTCCATTGGTAGCGACCGAGACGATGCCGCGCTGGTATTCGGTGCGACCAGCGCGCTTGCGCAGAGCGACGCTTGAGATGGCTGGTACCAGCGGTAGCGATGTTGATGATGTTGTTGATGTTGATTCTGCTGCCCCAGCACCCATCATGTGCAACAGTGCGTCGCGGACGAAAAAATAAAAACTGACCATTACTGCAACTGGGTTGCCCGGTAGACCAAACAGATACGCGCCTTTTCCATTAGCCTGATCAGACTTATTTGACTGAATTTTGCCAAATGCCATTGGTCTGCCTGGACGCATAGCGATACTCCAGAAGGCGACATCACCTAATTTTTCCATCATCTGTTTGGTGTAATCCGCTGCGCCGACCGACACGCCACCAGAGGTAATGATGGCATCTGCGTTTTCGCCAGCGGAACGAAAAGCGGCTTCCAGCGATATCGGATCATCTTTGATCACGCCCATATCGATGATCTCGCAGCCGAGCCGAGTGAGCATGCCATATAAGGTGTAGCGGTTGCTGTCATATACGCAGCCTAAATCGAGGGTTTCTCCCAGCGATCGCAGTTCGTCACCGGTTGAGAAAATAGCGACACGCAAGCGGCGTTGTACGGCCACTTCAGCTACGCCTAATGACGCTAGTAAACCAAGATCGGCAGGCCGTAAAATTTTGCCTTTGCTTAGCGCTGTTGTGCCAATCGCTAAGTCTTCGCCTTTGAGGCGACGGTTATCGCCAGCATTTATTTGGGCCGCTGGTATGCGGATTTGCTTTAAGTTGCCGAGATTGCTTTGCTTTGATTCTGTCGCTTGCTTACTGTCGCTTATCTCAACAGTCCATTCTTGTGGAATCACTGTATCGCAGGAGCTTGGCATCACCGCGCCGGTCATGATGCGTACACATTCCCCCGGTTGTACTGCGCCTTCAAAGGCGCGTCCAGCATAAGCGGCGCCGACAACTTTTAATGTGAGGGTTTGGTTTGTTGGATCGCTATTGTCTGTAGCTTTTTTTTGTAAATCACTACCGATAAACGCGTAGCCGTCCATGGCAGAATTATCATAAGCAGGGACGTTAATACCAGACAGAACATCGGCGGCAAGCACGCGTCCAAGTGCTTGGCGTATGGCGAGTTTTTCTACCGAGTCAATTGGCGTCACAAACTGCTGGATGATCTGCTGTGCCTGCGCGACGGGCAGGGAGTTAGGGTCGTAATCCGACAAACAGCTAAGGAGATGATGTAGGTTTGCGGCTGGGGTGTTGGCGCTCATAAAATAGTTTGATTCGACTTAGTTAGATTCGACTTAGTTAGATCGGGTCAGGTTGGAGTGTGAATTTAGTCCGGTTTCAAATTGTCGCAAATCTTGCAGCGTATTGATATTACGGAAGGCGGCGACATCTTCAAATACGACTTCGACACAATGCAGGCTTGCATGCCAGGCATCTACTTTACGCCCGCCATGTCGTAAAAAATCACTCAGCTGCGGTAGCAAGGAAATTTTCATTAAAGAAAATACCGGGTGCGCCTGCTTGGCAATGACGTTGCCATTGGATTCCATTGTGACAGCGACGGCAAGATCCGCGTTTTCTTGCAATAACGCTGCTGCCAGATGTTCTACTAGATTGACGGGTAAAAATGGCGAGTCGCATGGCACACTGGCTAGATAGGGCGTTTTGCAATGGGTCAGGCCGGTTTGTAATCCGGCTAAAGGACCTAAAAAGTGATTATCATCATTCTCCGCGTGATCTGGCCAGACTGGCGCACCAAAGCTCTCGTAAGTAAGTAAGTTTTGGTTGGCATTGATGAGCATATTGCCAACTTGTGGCGAGAGGCGCTGCAACACGTGCATCGCCATCGGCAAACCGCGAAAAGTCTGCAAACCTTTGTCCACGCTGCCCATACGTGTACCACGACCACCTGCGAGTATCAGTCCGGTAATGAGTTGCTTATCTATGCTGGTCATGTCTGCGAGCCATGGAATGTGTTGCGATTTGAGTTCTGGAAGTTACTGGAGCTTATGCAAATAAGCTTAAACCCAGAGACATTCTTATCCCTTGTTATAGATCAAATAATGGTGGTGTGCGAATATACTCCCCATTATTTTTATGGAATATGCCTTATTGTGCAGAGAATATATGGACAATAAAAATATACATGGTAGGAGTATATTTTACTTATCCTTAGCCGCCGAAGTCGGTTATCGAATTTAGCCACCGAATTTAGCCACCGAAGTTAGCCGCCAATATAAGACATCTCCACTTTTTTCCTGGTGATCTGAAGTTCATCTGTATTTTGGCTGCGTAATTCCGAATAACGATCAGTGCGTTGCTGCCATAGTTGTTTGATGACATTGGCGATGGCAAGATCACTGTGCTGCTTGTCATCATCTCTGATTAAGGCGCGTAAATCATGACCATGGCTGGCGAACAGGCAAGTGTACAGCTTGCCCTCGGTAGATAGCCGGGCGCGGCTGCAATCGTGGCAAAAACTTTGTGTGACGCTGGAGATCAGGCCGATTTCACCGCTGCCATCGGCATAGCGCCAACGGGCGGCGGTCTCGCCTGTGTAATTTGCATCGATTGCCTGGAGCGGCATGCCGGCAGCGTTGATGCGCCTTACTACCTCTGCCGATGGGATGACTTCATCTAACTTCCATCCATTTGAGGCACCCACGTCCATGTATTCTATAAAGCGCAAAATATGTGGCGTGTTTTTAAAATAGCGCGCCATGGGAACGATCTCCTGATCATTTAAACCCGCTTTAACAACCATGTTAACTTTGATTGGACCAAGCCCCGCCTGATGCGCTGCTGCGATGCCATCAAGCACATCGGACACCGGGAAATCGACATCATTCATTTGTTTGAAAGTGGCATCATTGAGCGAGTCCAGCGATACCGTGACACGGGTTAAGCCAGCGTCTTTCAGACTTTGTGCTTTGCGCGCCAGCAACGATCCGTTGGTGGTCAGGGTCAGATCAAGATCGCGTCCGTCCAGTGTTTTTAAACTGCTTAACATGGCGATCAGCTTTTCGATATTTTTACGTAACAAGGGCTCACCGCCGGTCAAGCGGATTTTACTCACGCCGTGGGAGATAAAGATACGGGCGATGCGGGTTATTTCTTCAAAATTGAGCAGCGATGTATGCGGTAAAAAACGATAGTCTTTATCAAAAACTTCTTTCGGCATGCAATACACGCAGCGGAAGTTACAACGATCTGTTACCGAGATGCGAAGGTCATGCAAAGGGCGTTGCAGGCTATCAAGCAACTGTCCATTTGGTTGCTCCAATAAACCTGGAACGATCAGCGTTGGCTGTCGTTGCCGGAAGTCGGCTAGTGGGATAAATTTTTCAGACATTGAATTCAAAATAAGTGGTGCAGTGTTAGCGAATCAGAACCTGTGAATCAAATCAGCCAAACACAATTAGTCAGGCACAACTGGCTGGGCAAAATCAGCGAGGCAGAATCAATTCAACCGGGTGATCAAATGATGTTTAGAGCAAAAAGATACCACGAGATGGAATAACTGGTTGAATACAAAAAAACGACCCAACAACATTGCTGTTATCGGGTCGTTATTTGTATGCATTTAGGTCTGTATTAAGCGCCGTATCCAGTACCTGAATTTAGACGCTAATGAATACGATAAAAATACAAACAGCGCATTTACGGTGCAGGTGTTTTCTTAGTTTCCATCATTACTAAGGGTTCTGATGAGACTGGCACTACCGGTTTGCGTTCGCGTGGTACACGCGGTGCAACATTAACGGTTGCCGCTGCCGCTTGTGCCGCACGCAATTTTTCTGGATCGGTGCTCGCCAAAGCTAAACCTGCTTGCTCTAACATAGTGTTTAAGCTTTCTACAGGCATAACGACAGGTGCAACGGGTTTCATAACAGGCGCACTTGGTGTTGCTGCTTCGACCGAAACCGCCTGATGTAACGCAGCCGGCGTTGCAATGTCAGCTTTAACATTGCTTGCGACCTCAGTTGCCACATCAGAGCTAGCGGCACTGACGATAGTTTCAGCTGGCTTGGCAGGCGCTGGCGTTACTTCAGTCGCCGACGCTGCTGGCACTAACAATGCCGGTGCTGATACAAGATCAAGACTAGCTTGCACCGGTGCAGGAGTCTCAGGTGTAGGTACTGCTTCAACTGGCGCAGCTTCAGCAGTAGTCACAACATGATTGACGATCGCTGGCTCTGCTGCTTTGTCTGTAGCAATCGTTGCGACAGTAACCGGCGCAGACGTGACCGCTGTTACAGGTTCCGTTGTAGATTCTGGCACAGAGACGGGTGTTGAAACAAGATCAGGTGCAGGAACCGGAGTAGTTGCAGGAGTGGCAGCAGGAGTAGCTGCCATACCAGATGCCGTACCAAATACAGCAACCGGCGCTGTAACAATTTCAGACACCGCAGTTGGTGATATCGCTGGCGTTACCAATGACAATATTGGTGCAGGTGCTTGCTCAACCTCGACATGCTGACGGGTCTTATGCGCCTCATGCACTTCATGATGGTCAGTTGCTTCTTGGTTATCATTGCTCTCGTTAGTATCCGTATTGTCGCCAGCTTCACGATCACGACGATTACGATTGCGACCACCGCGACGACGACGACGACGGCTTTCACCTTGCTCGCTGGTCTCGGCGTCAACCGGATTGCCGTTGGCGTTTAAGGCGAGATTGGTGTTGTCCACAGCTTCATTATTAACCGCTACTGGCGTAACTACTACCGGTGCTGCTGTTTGGGTATTGGCAGTTGTATCCAAAGACATTGTTTCAGTAGCTACGCTATCTTTGCGCTCACCACGCTGGCGTGGCTGACGATCACGACGTCCTTCCGGTTTGCCTTCTTTAGCTTCAGTGCGGCCTTCTTGCGGCTCGCGGTCTTCACGTGGAGGACGCGCTTGCTTTGGTTGGCGTTGTTGTTGTGGCTGAGCTTGTTCTGGCGCGGCAATTTTTGTCGCTTCGTCTTTTACTTCTTTATCGGCACGTGCATTGACCGGGCGTTCTTCTTTATCATCACGATCACGTCCACGATTATTGCCGTTGCGGTTGCCATTGCGATTGCCATTACGATTGCCACGATTATTACGATCGCGCTCACCACGGTCTGAACGCTCGCGAGTTTGTGTTGCATCCGCTGTTGCAACGCTAGCGACAGCAGGTTCAGCCGGTTTGGCGCGGAACAGATTCAGGAACTTAGTGAAGAAGCCTTCACTTGCTGCTACAGGTGCGACAAGCACTGGCGCGACGACTTCCTTACGTTCTACGATAGGTGCAGTGTCAGGTGTAATACTCTTGACCATCGCTTCCTGACGCGGCTTGATGTCTTCTTTCTGACGCTTGCTATAGCCAATATCAGTATCTGCCTGCTCTGCCATAGCGTAACTGGCGTGAGATTCTTCCAAGCGCGGATCGTCATGTTTCAGACGTTCTAACTTGTAGTGGGGTGTTTCCAGATGCGTGTTCGGGATCAGGATGATAGTGACGCGATGACGCGTTTCTATCTTTAGAATTTCACCACGTTTTTCATTCAGCAAGAAGGCCGCAACATCAACAGGCGATTGCACATGAATCGCTGCTGAGTTTTCTTTCATTGCTTCTTCCTGGATAATGCGCAGGACTTGTAAAGCAGATGATTCGGTATCGCGAATATGACCTGTGCCATTGCAACGCGGGCAAGTAACATGGCTGCCTTCAGACAAGGAAGGCCGCAGGCGTTGACGGGACAATTCCATCAGACCAAAGCGCGAAATTTTCCCCATCTGGACGCGTGCGCGGTCATAGCGCAGGGCATCTTTTAAGCGGGTTTCGACTTCACGCTGGTTTTTGGCGTTTTCCATATCGATAAAATCGATCACGATCAAACCGCCCAAATCGCGCAAACGCAGCTGGCGCGCTACTTCTTCGGCTGCTTCGCAATTCGTATTGAAAGCCGTTGTTTCGATATCGCCACCACGGGTAGAGCGCGCAGAGTTGACGTCAACTGAGACTAAGGCTTCAGTGTGATCAATCACGATTGCGCCGCCCGATGGCAATGGTACTGTGCGGCTGTAAGCGGTTTCGATCTGATGTTCGATTTGGAAACGTGAGAACAGCGGCACGTCGTCACTGTAACGCTTAACACGGTGCACCATGTCTGGCATAACGTGGCTCATGAACTGCTGAGCTTGTTCGTAGATTTCGTCAGTATCGATCAGGATTTCGCCGATATCCGGTTGGAAATAATCGCGGATCGCACGAATCACGAGTGAGGATTCTTGATAAATCAGGAAGGCGCCAGCAGAAGATTTGCCTGCGCCTTCAATCGCACGCCAAAGTTGCATCAGGTAATTTAAATCCCATTGCAATTCATCGACATTACGACCAATACCTGCGGTACGAGCAATCACGGACATACCACCTGGCAGATCCAGTTTGTCCATGGTTTCACGTAGTTCTTGACGATCTTCGCCTTCAACGCGACGGGACACACCACCGCCACGCGGATTATTTGGCATCAGAACTAAATAGCGACCTGCCAAGGAGACGAAAGAGGTAAGAGCAGCGCCTTTATTGCCACGCTCTTCTTTTTCGACCTGGACCATGATTTCCTGGCCCTCACGTAACGCATCTTTGATGCTGGTGTTACGGACGTCGATACCTTCTTTAAAGTAGCCGCGGGCGACTTCTTTAAAAGGCAAAAAGCCGTGACGTTCTTCGCCGTAATTGACAAAACAGGCTTCAAGTGAGGGTTCAATACGGGTGATAACGCCTTTGTAAATATTGGACTTACGTAATTCACGTCCGGCGGTTTCGATATCGATGTCGATGAGTTTTTGCCCATTGACGATGGCGACGCGCAGTTCTTCTTGCTGCGTTGCATTAAATAGCATGCGTTTCATTTTTTACTCCGTGACCTTATGGTCATCTTTTGTTGCTACCTCTGTAGAGTGAGGCTGGCAACTTGCTTACATTGGGGATGTATGCGAGAACGGAGAGTTTGAGGGGGCGGGAAATGCCTCAGGCGCAACAGAAATAAAAATTGCTGGGCGAGTAGCTAAACGAGTGAGCGAGGATATTTTTCGCTGCATCTTTTCAGTACTGCCATCATTCTTCTCATTGTTCTATTGCGCACTAGGCGCGGATAGTTTCAACCGTGGATCGAGTGCACATGTCCCCCGCGTTATCTGATTCCTATTTTTTGTTGCAACAGGAAGACAACGCCAGGCGATGAGCAACTTGATGAGCGCCAAACCATCTTTAATAAAATTGTGTTTGGCAGGATCGATCACACTGGATTAAAACTATCAACCTGCAAGCACATCTGTAATAAATATACAGATATCTCTTGCTGGACTTATCCTTACAATTCAAACCTTCTGATCCAAATCATTACACAAAATCCGATTACCACAATTGGTTGTAACCCTGACCAGCATAATGATGTGCATACACATCTTTTCCATCGAATTTGCAAATTGGCGAGGCCGACGGACATGCCCCTGTGTAGAATACGCGTTTGTTCCACCATTTATTTCTACACCTACTACAGCCTAAAGCTGAAGCGAAAATGATTATATATTCAAAATGAAGGACTTAGCGATAAATAATAGGAAGCCACCTGAAAAACAGGCGCAAGAAAGTGCTTCCAACCATCCCTCACAGGCTTCATCGCAAGTTCAGCCGCAGGTTCAGCTCGTTTCTATCGGAGAAGAGGACGCAGGTCAGCGCATCGATAACTATTTGATACGCATCTGTAAAGGCGTACCAAAAAGCCATGTGTACCGGATTTTGCGCTCGGGTGAGGTCAGAGTTAACAAAGGTCGTATCGATCAGCTATATCGCCTGAAAGAGGGTGACGTGGTGCGTATTCCGCCAGTCCGTATTGCAGAAACATCAACGCAAGTCGTACCGGGGGCAGAATTTACTATCTTGTTTGAAGATAAACAGCTCTTGATTATCGACAAACCCGCTGGCGTTGCCGTGCATGGTGGTTCTGGTGTTAGTTACGGTGTGATTGAGCAACTGCGCGCTTCTCGCCCGGATGCTAAATTCCTGGAGCTAGTTCACAGACTGGATAGAGAAACCTCAGGTGTTTTACTGTTAGCAAAAAAACGGTCGGCCTTGACTAATTTGCATGAGCAAATGCGTGAAGGCAGCACCGACAAGCGTTACCTGACCTTAATCCATGGCGACTGGAAAAATGCGCGTCAGCATATTAAGCTGCCACTACATAAATACACGACCGCAGAGGGTGAGCGACGGGTTCGGGTACAGGCTGATGGCATGGAGTCGCATACGGTATTTTCTCTAAAGAAAAAATATCAAGACTACGCATTATTAGAGGCTGAATTAAAAACCGGACGCACACATCAAATCCGCGTGCATTTATCCTTTAGCGGTTTTGCGATTGCAGGTGATGATAAGTACGGTGACTTTGCGCTAAATCGTGCTTTATTAAAGCCAACCGCAGATCGCGGCGTTTTGAAGAGAATGTTTTTGCATGCGCATCAGATTACTTTTATGCACCCAGAAACAGGCGAGTCAATGACGCTCAATGCCAAGTTGCCAAAAGACTGTGAGGATTTTTTGAAAACGCTTAAAAGCTAAAATAAAAGCTGATCATAACTTCATAAACCCAATAAACTTAATATTTTATTATTATTGAAATAATTTAATAGTAAAATACTTACTTCCACAACATCAAATAGTCGGCAGAAAAGCTTATTCATTTCTAAATTATTAGTCCCATTGTTGTCTTCGTCTTGCTGCCTTAAGTTCAGTAGCCTGGTACTTCAATGTTGATGATTTGCAAAAAGAATTATGCGGTTTGCGGTGAATAAAGAATATGGCAAAAAAGCAATTTGATTTTATCGTGTTTGATTGGGACGGTACTTTGATGGATAGCACGGCAACCATCGTTCACTGTATCCAGGCGTCAGCAAAAGATCTTGGTTTGCCCGTACCCGACGAGAAAGCAGCATCCTATGTGATTGGATTGTCGCTCATGGACGCCATGCAATCGGCGATGCCTGATATTGATCCTAAATATTATCCCCGCATGGTTGAGCGTTATCGTCACCACTATCTGGCAAAAGATCACGAGTTGCCTCTGTTCCCCGGTGTACGGCAAATGCTGACGGAATTGTCGCAAGAAGGTTATTTCCTTGCGGTAGCAACGGGCAAAACGCGCGTAGGTTTAAGCCGTGCTTTGCACACGGCGAATTTGCTGTCGGTATTTGATGCGACTCGTTGTGCTGACGAAACGTTTTCTAAGCCGCATCCAGCGATGTTACAAGAGCTGACCCGGGAGTTAGGGCAAGACATGCAGCGCACCGTCATGATTGGTGACACATCACATGATTTGTTGATGGCGAGTAATGCAGGTGCTGCGGCAATTGCAGTGGAATATGGCGCGCATGATGCAGCATCCTTACATTCTTTAAACCCCTTATATTCTGCAAAAACAGTTGGCGAGTTGCATGCATGGTTGAGCTGCAATGCCTAAACCTTATTATCTTGACGATCTGACAGGACGGAGTCATGACTGAAATTACGATTTGCGCCTCGGCTGATCTTAAAGACGGTGGCAATGGGATACGTTTTCCAGTGACTGCCGGTGGTCATGATGCGACTGGATTCGTGATTCGTTACAAGGGCGCTGCGCATGCCTATTTAAATCGCTGTGCGCATGTTCCGATTGAGCTGGATTGGAATCACGGTGAGTTTTTTGAATCCAGCGGTTTATATATTATGTGTGCTACTCATGGCGCAATCTATACGCCGGATACTGGCAATTGTACGGGTGGTCCATGCCGTGGTGGGCGCTTGAGAAAACTGAATATCAATGAGCAAGAGGGCAAAATTGTCTGGTACCCGGATGATTACGTCACACCAGTGATTGCCTGATTTTTTAAAACTATTCTTAAAAATTGTATGACAGAAAATTCTATGACTCCCGAAAATAACACCCCAAGTTCTGCGACAAGTAGCTTGTCTCAATCTGGCTGGGAGCGGACTTTGTTAGAAAAGCTGGCGAGCGAATCATTAAAAGAGCAACGCTTACGTCGCCGTTGGGGTATCTTTTTTAAATTGATTTTTGTCGCACTGATACTCGGCGGTTTCTATTTCTTTAGTGATTATCGTACTTCAGAAATGGACAATCCTGGCCGGCATACAGCATTGGTTGAGATTAATGGTGAGATTGATTCAGAAGGTAATGCCAGCGCACAAGCGATTATCCCCGCGCTCGACCGGGCTTTTTCTGACGAAGGTTCGGTCGGCATTATTATGCGCATCAATAGTCCTGGTGGCAGTCCAGTACAGGCCGGCATGATCAATGATGAAATTCAACGATTACGTAAGCTGTACCCACAGAAGAAACTATATGTGGTGGTGGATGAAATGTGCGCCTCCGGTGGTTACTATATTGCTGTTGCGGCAGATAAAATTTTCGTCAATAAGGCTAGTGTCGTTGGTTCTATCGGCGTGTTGATGGATGGTTTTGGCTTTACCGGATTGATGGAGAAATTGGGCGTAGAGCGACGCTTGATGACTGCTGGTGAGAACAAGGGATTTATGGATCCGTTTTCTCCTCAGACCACAAAACAAAGAGCGTTTTCGCAAGAGATGTTAAACGATATCCATCAGCAATTTATTGCAACTGTGCGTCAAGGTCGAGGATCTCGTTTGAAAGAAACGCCAGAAACTTTCTCCGGTTTATTTTGGATCGGTAGCCGTGCTGTTGAGATGGGTTTGGCCGACGATTTTGGCACAATTGACAGCGTTGCACGCGACGTTTTAAAAGCAGAAGATATTGTTGATTACACGCAAAAAGAAGGTTTGCCAGAACGTGTGCTGAAGAAGTTTGGTGCGTCTATCGGAAGCGGCGCAATGTCTGCAATGACCAAAGTGAAGGCGCCGGGTTTGCGCTGATACACACTTAGTAATTACCGACAAATTCAGATTAAAAACTCAGATCAATTTCAGCAATATTGTTTGGTTGATTTTTTTAATCTTGATTTGAAATCGATAGTTATTTTTATCTTCTTCATCGCTAAACCTTGTTATATATTAGGTGCGTAACTGGTTCAAAGAAGGAGGTCGATATCGATAAACGACAACAGCGAACGACAAGAACTTTTTCATACCCAAGTTGGATCGAGTGAGTTCCGGTTCTTTTTAGCGTTCCGGTTATTATGAGGTGGAATGAGTAGTAATGCTCTATCGGGTTTCATGTAGTTTTTTTGAAATTGCAATTACCTTAGTAATACAAGTAACACCTACAATTTGTGTAATACCATTCCGTATTTAATAGCGGATCCGAGGTCTCTACGATTCCTCATAATGTCGCTGACACAAGGACAAAAAGACGGTGGTGCAATGCCACCGTTTTTTACGTTTAGAAATTTTTGTCAGCTCGCCATCAGTTTTAAATCAAACTACCTTCTCTAAAATACGGCTCGCAGTCGCCTCAAAATTTTGCGTTTCTATGCCCGTCTGCAAGATCGCATCTGCTTGCGGATATTGTAAAAAATTTTTATCGATAGACCGTAAGTAAGCTGGGTCGTAATGCTGTTGCAGCAGCTCTTCGACCAAATTTTCCATCTGGCCATTGCTTGCATAATGTTTCCAATGCTGGATTTTTTCTTTGCCGTGCAAGCTGACCAGACAATCCAGCTGGCGATTTAAATTTTCTGCATCCGTTACAAAGTGAGCATAGTCTTGCATCAACAACTGTACCCGGTCTGTAGTTGCCAAACTAAGTGCAATACAGGGTGCAGCACGCATAGTTTGTATGATTTGATCTGGTACGCGCAGGTTGCCAACTTTTTTACTTTCTGATTCCACAAACACCGGCTGCTCTGGATCAAAATATCGTAGTGTTTGCCATATCTGGCTTTCAAACATTTTTTGTGAGGGTTGTGGCTGGCTCGGTAAATGTCCTAAAACTGAGCCACGATGCATAGCTAGCTGTTCTAGGTCCAGCACTTGCGCACCTTGGGTTTTTAGGGTCTGTAATAAGCGGCTTTTGCCGCTGCCAGTAGTGCCACAAATCACTTGCCATCGTATCGTATCTGCTAATACTGGTAGCGCCTGGTTGACATGCTGACGATAGTTTTTATAGCCGCCGTCAAGCTGTACGACTGGCCAGCCTATCTTGGCAAATATATGTGCCATTGATCCGCTACGGTTACCGCCACGCCAGCAGTAGATCAAGGGTTTCCAATCTTTTGGCATGTTTAAAAAGTTGGACTCTACATGGTGGGCGATATTTTTTGCGACAAGGACTGCACCGATTTTTTTAGCCTCAAATGCACTGACTTGTTTATACATGGTACCAACGCGAATACGTTCTTCGTCATTTAAAACAGGACAATTGATGGCAGTTGGGATGTGATCTTCGGCAAATTCAGACGGAGTGCGTGCATCAATGATGGCGTCAAACTCACTAAGTCTGGGCACCACATCATTAAAGCTGATGAGTTCTGGATATTTCATTAAATTATTTTTTACCTGGTGTAGTCACTGGTGTTGTTGATTGCTTGATAGATGAACTAACTGATTGACCAATTAGGGGACTCAATTGAGGCCAGACATTGTCGAGTATCGCTGGATGTGCTGCAGCGACCATGTGAATGCGATCAGCCTGGAATAGCTCCGGCTTATCGGCCACGCCTTCTAATAGAAATGGGACTAAGGCGGTTTGCTGTTCTTTGGCGACTTTGGCATAGATAGAGAAAAATCGTTCTGTGTAATCACGACCATAATTGGGTGGAATTTGCATGCCAATCAGTACCACTTTGGCTTTTGCTTTTTTGCTGGCGATCACCATATCGCGAAAATTTGTTTCTGATGCACCCAATGCCAGACCGCGCAACGCATCGTTACCGCCAAGTTCGATCACCACCACGTCGGGATGATATTGGATCAGCAGTTTATCTAATCTAGCTTTACCACCGCTGGTGGTTTCGCCGCTGATACTGGCGTTGATGACGGTGGACGGAATTTTTTTCTCTTGCAAACGTTTTTCTAATAATGCGACCCAGCCGGTACCGCGTGTTAAGCCGTATTCTGCAGATAAGCTATCACCAAGCACGAGCACAGTTTTTGATGCAGAATGATTCGCTGCATGTACTATGGGTGCTGAAATTGCTATCACTGTTGTCGCTAGTAAGCTGATCGATAAAGCGGTCAATAAGTTGGTCAATAAGTTGGTCAATAAGTTGGTCAATAAGTTGGTCGATAAGTTGGTCGATAAGTTGATCGACGAGCGGGCAACCACGTTGCGCCTTAACATGACGATCTCGCTAAATAATCTAGCTAATGAATGAGTCAATCTGCTGCATAATTCCAGCACATTTTTTTTATTTAAAAAAAGCATGAATCTTCCTAAAGAATTGCCTGTGGACCTAACAATGAATGCATCAGCGAATCAAAATACTAATTTACGACTCTCTATTGAAGTCAAACATTTGTCCAAGCAGGTCAGCGATGCAACCGGTACGCTGAATATTTTGCGAGAAATTGATTTTACCGCGCAAGAGGGGGAGACGCTTGCGATTGTTGGCGCTTCTGGCTCAGGTAAATCAACTTTGCTTGGTATCTTGGCTGGACTGGATACACCGAGCGAAGGTAAAGTAATCTTGGACGGGATTGATATTTTCGCCTTGGATGAAGATGGAAGGGCACAGTTTAGAAAAGAAAAACTGGGTTTTGTTTTTCAATCCTTTCAGTTACTAGCGCATTTGAGCGCGCTGGAAAATGTCATGCTGCCGCTGGAGTTACGTGGTGATTCTCAAGCACGGAATAAGGCAACTGAGATGCTAGGGCGGGTGGGTTTATCTAGCCGTTTGCAGCATTATCCAAAATATTTATCTGGTGGTGAACAGCAGCGGGTAGCATTGGCACGTGCTTTTGTGACTGAGCCACCGTTACTGTTTGCCGATGAACCGACCGGGAGTTTGGATGCCGTGACTGGCGAGGCAGTAATCCAGTTAATGTTTGCGCTCAATCGGGAACGTGGATCAACTTTAGTCTTGGTGACGCACGATTTGTCGATTGCGGCGCGCTGCGCCCGCACCATAAAAATCACCGCAGGCCGTTTAGATTTGGGAATTTGATGCTTTTATTTTGATGCGGTGACTTTGATACGGTAACTTTAATTCATAGTATTTTTGCAATAAAACATAGAATTTATTTTTGATGAAATAGGGGAGTATTTTTAATCGTCCAGAGATAATATGGACAATACCTATGATTATTGGTTATACTCTATCTGAGTATATTAATTTTCTCAGGTAATTTACCTCATTTCGACTGATGTCCTGAGTTTAGCCAAGACGGTTAATGCAGCGTCGTACCATCATGATGAGCTCGCTGGCGGTTAGTCCTACCGGACCTATACCTTGTTCTACCAGCAGATCAGCTGCTTTGCCATGGAGCCAGACTGCTAGCCCTGCCGCCGCTTGCGCCGTCAGTCCTTGCGCTAGCAATGCTCCGCAGATGCCTGCTAATACGTCGCCTGTTCCGCCTGTAGCTAATGCGGGATTGCCGCTGGTGTTGATGGTAATCTGTTCATCTGGTGTGGCGATGATGGTTCCCGAACCTTTTAAGATGACCGTGGCATTGAACTTATTCATCAGCTTGCGCGCGCTTTGAAGGCGGTCTGCCTGCACCGCTTCTACACTAATACCGAGCAGACGAGCGGCTTCTAGAGGATGTGGCGTGAGGATGGTGCGTACGGTCTGATCTGTTTTGTTTGAAGCGCTTAGTGCAGTTTTAGCAGTGAGGCCTGCTTTGCCCGATCTTGCATGGACGAGTAATTGCAGCGATCCGTTATTGGCAATTAAATTCAATGCATCCGCATCAATCACGATGGCGCTGGCTTCTTGCAGGCATTGTTCCAACAATAACCGGGCTTTATCCGATAGACCCAAGCCAGGCCCAATGACGATAGCGCAGTTTTTAAAATGCACATCGTCAGCGTTGCGGCACATTAACTCAGGATTGATCGGGTCATGCGTCAGCGGAGGTGTTGTCATACTGCCGATAAACACCCGACCCGCGCCACAATGCAACGCTGCACGAGAAGACAATAGTGCCGCACCTGCCATTCCATCCGCACCACCAATTACAAACACATCGCCAAAACTCCCTTTATGGCTATCTTGCTGCCTTGGACTGAGTGCCGCCATCAGCTCCGACGGGTGACACAAGCGTGCTTGGGGTGGCGGATATAGAGATGCATCAATACCCAGATCAGCAACTTTAACGAT
This sequence comes from Undibacterium sp. GrIS 1.8, assembly GCF_040544445.1. Classification (NCBI taxonomy): domain Bacteria; kingdom Pseudomonadati; phylum Pseudomonadota; class Betaproteobacteria; order Burkholderiales; family Oxalobacteraceae; genus Undibacterium; species Undibacterium sp. GrIS 1.8. The sequence continues at coordinate 28,903 of NZ_JBEONQ010000017.1, forward strand.
ACCTGCATAATCTTTGCCAGCCGCGGTATGCAAACCAGGTTTGTTGGCGATAAAAGTAATCGTATGGGTTGCCCGCACTGCGATCCCATTTTTACCAATGACTTGCCCGGTGTCGGCATTTAGGCCACTAGGTACGTCGAGCGCCAGCACTGGGATTCTGGCGATTGTGGCATATTGATTGAGCTGCTCGATTAGCTTATAGGTTTTACCCTCGATCGGATGTCTTAGTCCAATTCCAAACAAACCATCGATTACCAATGACCAACGCTTACCCGATGTTTGGGCTAAATAATCTAAGCCAAAAAAGTGTGCCTGGCTTGATTGCGCCTGCACCAGACTGTCTTTTGCTTCTGGAGAATAGTGTTCGATTCCATGCGTAATAATGACGGATACCCGCTCGCCTGATGCAGCTAACAAATACGCCACTTGCAATGCGTCACCACCGTTATTGCCCGGACCTGCTAACACCAATATGTCAATTGAACTTGGCACCGAGCTTGACGCCGGGTTTGCTGTTAGTTCAAAGCTGGAAGAAGGCGCTGAATGATCTGCAATTAAGGTTTTCGCCAGTGTTGCGGCTGCCACACCAGCCGCACGCATCAGGCTGCCATCCGGTGAGGTCACAAGCGATGCAGATTCGATGGCACGGATTTCCTCCGTTGAATATAAGGCGCTGAAGGATGTCGACTGTGATGCGGAGGAGGGTAGAAGATCGGTCTGCATCATATAGATTTACACTAAAGAGGCGCTTGGGGAGATTATGAGATTAGGGATTTATCGGGATTCCCAAAGACAGTATAGCCTCAATCGTTTTTTGGAAAGCATTCTCGAACGGAATCATCCAATACGGCAATACCATACTCAGCATTAAAAATCCTACGCCGATCGTAATCGGGAAGCCGATACCAAACAAGTTAAGTTGAGGCGCAGCACGAGTCAAAATCCCCAATGCAATATTAGTGATCAGCAAGGCCGCAACAATTGGCAAAGATAAACGCATACCAATACTAAAAATTTCGCCACCCCACAACGCTAAACGTTGAAAGCTAAATCCCATCGTCAACGAAGTAGAAATTGGAATCGTCTTAAAACTATCGACCAAGGTAGCGATCAACGACAAATGTACATTTAAGGTTAAAAAAAGTAAGGTCGCCAGCAGCACCATAAACTGACTGATCGCCGATGAGCGGCCCTGCGTCTGTGGATTGAAGAAAGTCGCAAAGCCCAAACCCATAGTCAGACCTATCGCTTCACCAGCCATCTCAATCCCGGCAAACGTGACGCGCATCATAAAACCCATTGCGGAGCCGATCACAAATTGCTGCGTCAAAATCATGATTCCCGTGAGAGAGATCATGTCTACATTTTTAAGAGGGGGAATGATGGGAGCGACGATTAATGCAATCATAACGCCAAGCACTAGCTTAACTTGCACAGGGACGCTGTTATTGCCAAACGGAGGAGCGATCACAATCATGCCTAAAATTCTGGTTAAGGGCCAGATAAAAGAAGCGATTAATGCGATCAGGTCATTTCCTGAAAAGGAAACCATAGGACTATCTAATTCGTAGTTGTGCTGAACGATCTGCTGAGGGACTGGCTGATGTACTAAAACTTAGCTCGCCAGAGTAGCGATGCTGGTAAACATCTCACGCATGTAATCAGTTAAAACCGACAGCATCCAAGGTCCAGCAATAATCAGGGTGACAAAAATACCGACTAACTTAGGGATGAAAGACAAGGTCGTTTCATTGATCTGGGTTGCCGCCTGAAAAATACTGACGATCAAACCAATCCCAAGTGCGACTAATAACAGTGGCGCAGACACCATCAGAGTGACTTCCATTGCGTGGCGGCCGAGTGACATGACGCTATCTGGGCTCATACTTTTCCTCTTGTTTTTAAATTATTTTTAATGCGGTCTGCTAATAAAAACTCTGCGCCAGCGAACCAATCAATAACTGCCAGCCGTCGACTAATACAAATAGCATGAGCTTAAATGGTAATGACACGATAGCTGGCGACACCATCATCATCCCCATAGACATCAATACGCTAGCGACCACCATATCGATAATCAAGAAAGGAATAAAAATCGCAAAGCTAATTTGGAAGGCAGTTTTTAATTCGCTAGTGATAAATGCGGGGATCAAAATCCGTAAAGAAACGTCTTCCGGGCCTTGTAGTTCTGGTGTGTTTGACAGTTTTACATACAAGGCCAAATCACTTTGCCTGGTTTGTTTCATCATGAATTTTTTCAACGGCGCGACACCTTTGTCCATGGCCTCCGACATCGATATTTTATTTTCTGAAAACGGTTGATAAGCGTCTGCATAAATTTTATCGAACACCGGTCCCATCACAAATAAAGTCAAGAACAGTGCCAAGCCAACCATCACCTGATTCGGAGGCGCTGACTGTGTGCCCAACGCCTGACGCAACAAGGACAACACGATAATGATGCGGGTAAAGCTGGTCATCATTAACAACACTGCCGGTATAAAAGACAGCGCTGTTAAGAACAGTAATGTTTGAATACTTAAAGAATAATTCTGTCCGCCACCTGCTGCCGGCGTCGTGGTAATTGCTTGCAGACCGCCGGTAGTTTCAGCCATGGCATGTACCGGAAGCAGGAGTGCAATGCCCAACATCAGCATCAGAGTAAGACCCATGATTATCGTCGTTGGCTTAGACATTGATGTAGCAGTGCGATTGAATAAGCGAGCTATTTTCATACCGTATTGATCTTGTAACTTAGCTGGTAACTTAGCTGGTAAAAAAATCATTCTGACGCCTTATGGTTACTGCTGCCGCTAACACCGTTGTTGCGCTTTTCTATCGTCTTCGCTAACCATGCCGAAAATGGATTGGCTGCTTGGGTACTCATTTGTTTTGCCAATTGTTCTGCAACGATCTGCTCTTGTTTTGGCATGGTGGATAAGGTGGTGATCTGCTGTGCGGTTACACCGACAACTATCCACTGGTCGGCTACTTCCACCACCATAATGCGTTCGCGATTACCAACATTGACGCCACCGATAATATTCACCGGTATCTTATTTCCCGTCACTGCCGGGCCGATTCGTTTGAAGAGCCATGCGGCAAATAACATTAATGCCAGTACTGCTGCCAAACCCAATAAGATTTGCAAAAAACCAGTCGTCGGCGAAATCGCTTTAGTTTCTGCCGCCGCCCACGCCTGATTGCTGGCAGACAGTAGTCCAATAAAGGTGCCGCTTAACGAACCGTAAAAATATCGATATCGTTGCAAGTGAAAAGTGGAGCAGATCATTTATTGAGTTTGCGTATACGTTCAGCCGGCGTCACGATATCTGTCAGACGAATACCGAATTTATCATTCACCACCACCACCTCACCTTGCGCAATCAGACAGCCATTGACCAGTACATCCATCGGTTCGCCAGCCATACCATCTAATTCCACTACTGAGCCTTGCGCCAGTTGCAAAAGATTTTTAATGGCGATTTTGGTCCGTCCTAATTCCACCGTGAGCTGTACCGGAATATCCAAGATGAAGTCGATATCATTATGGGTTTCGGTATGCGTGCCCTTGCCACTAAATTCTTTAAAAATAGCCGCACCACCGCCAGCGGCAGGCGGTGCACTAGCAGCCGCAGCGGCTGCTGCATCTGCCTTCTCTTGTTCTGCAATTGCCGCGCCCCAATCATCTTCACTGATTGGTGTGTCATTAGTATCATCCATTTGTACCGTCCATTATTTTTCTCCCTGCGCTACTTCGCTGACGCTGGAGCTAATTAGTTTTTCTACACGCAAAGCATATTGACCATTAAATACACCGTATTTGCATTCCATCACCGGTGTACCATCTACCTTGGCTGACACAATATCCGGTATCGAAATCGGGATCACATCGCCCTCTTTCATATTCAAAATATCGCCCAACGTTACCTTTGCCGTGCCCAGATCGGCTACGATTTCTACTTCGGCAATTTGGATTTGTTGCGTCATCAGACGCACCCAACGCTTATCGACTTCCAGCGTTTCACCTTGTAGGCTACTGGTCAGAATATCTCTGATCGGTTCTATCATGGAGTAGGGCATGCACATATGCATTTCGCCACTGACGGGGCCAAGTTCTATCGTAAATGTGGTCGAGACAACGACCTCATTTGGGGTCGCAATATTGGCGAACTGAGTATTCATTTCTGAACGAATATATTCAAATTCAACTGGGTAAACCGGCTCCCAGGATTTGGCATAAGTTTCAAAAATAATTTCTAAAATACGCTGAATAATCCGTTGCTCAGTTTGAGTAAAATCACGCCCCTCAACCCGGGTATGAAAGCGTCCATCGCCGCCGAATAAATTATCAACCAATAAAAATACTAAGCCTGGGTCTAGCACGATCAAAGAAGTACCGCGCAGGGGCTTCATGTGTGTCAAGTTGAGATTGGTCGGTACAACCAGATTACGGATAAATTCACTATATTTAGATACCCGCACGGTACCGACAGATACCTCGGCACTACGGCGTAAAAAATTGAATAAACCTATCCGCAACAAGCGTGCAAAACGCTCGTTGATAATCTCCAGCGTTGGCATACGTCCGCGGACGATACGCTCTTGGGTCGCAAGATTATATGGGCGGACACCTGAGGTGTCCTCCTGCGATTGAGAGTCATCCTGATCTCCCGTGACACCCTTAAGTAGGGCATCAACTTCTTCCTGTGAGAGAAAATTATCAGACATAGTTTATTGGCGTACTTTTAAAATGCTATTTATTGAATGACAAACGAAGTGAAGTACACATCACTTGCTTTTTGCGGCTCACCTTTTGGGGCGAATGGTAAATTAACTTGTTCGATAATTTCTTCAACCAGTTTTTTCTTGCCATCGCCAGTCAGTATCTCGTTGGAGTCTTTGCTGGAAAGTAGCATTAATAGTCTGCTACGCACCTGTGGCATATTAGTTTTGATTAAATTAACTTGTTCTTCGTCCGGCACTTTGAGCGTCATACTCACCTGTAAATATTTATCTCCAGCATCCGATTGGAGGTTGACCGTGAATGGCTCTAATGCCAAAAATACCGGTGCTTTTGCAGGTTCTGCTTTGTGTTCTTTTTCTTTAGACGGGGCATTCTTTTTCGCTAAAAATATGGCAGCACCGCCACCAATGCCACCCAATACCAAAACACCTGCGACGATCATAATGATCAGTTTTTTCTTAGACTTTGGGGCCGGTGGTGCATCTGCGGCGGCTGCCGCAGCGGGTTTCGCTGGTGCTTTAGACATTTTTTCCTCTCGCTTGATGTGTCACGGGTACATCTCGCATGTGTTGGGTCATTATCTGCAATTATCAGTCAATGTTATCTGAGAAAAAGAAGGCGTATTTCAGATCATCTCTTTCATTTCAGATTAAGCATCTGCCGGATAACTGGATATCTAACGGATTCAAGTAAAGCTTTTACAAAGTGGATTGTCATTTCAGACTAAACCAGAATTGAGCTATATCGGGTAGTTCTGCACAAATCCTAACTTAAATAAATCAGATTGAGGGATTGATGAATAGCATCAAGTCTTACTTGATCGCTTTTAATCAGTCTCATTGCAGCTGAATTGCAACTTCACTACAGATCAACAGCAGCTTGATTTATATTTTACATGTTTAGGGTCGGTGTTAGACCTTAGACCCCAGAACTTGCAAACAATCTGCTGATCGTAGACGAAGTAAGGCAAATTGAGCTTGGACAAATTTAGGCAAAGGTATCAACCATACCGATTTTGCTGATGACTTTGCCTGTGCTTGAGGTAACGCCAGCGATGGTCGTGTCAGTAGAAGATGTCTGCGCGCTGGACGATCTGCTTCCAGAGCGCCCGTCTTGAGGTGTGTTGCCTTGCTGGGAGGATTGCGTGCCAACAGAAAAGCCGGATAACTGTACGCCGGCATCACTCATCATCTGGCGTAGTTTAGGTAGCGCAGATTCTAAGGCATCTCTTACATCGGGATTAGCTGATGTGAATGTTGCATTGGCTTGATCATTGTTGACACTTAACACGACTTTTAAAGGGCCAAGATCAGGTGGATTCAAGGTTAATTCAGCTGTTTGTTGTCCGCCCGCCACCATCCAAACTACTTTTTGACCAACGGCCTGATCCCAAGCAGGGGTGCTGACGCGTGGTGCCAGATGCTCCACTCCCGGAGCATTTGCCGCTTGATTACTGCTGACTGCGAGTTGCTGGGCAAAGCTTTGTATCGTTGGTGTTGTAGCTTGTGCTGCGTCTTGTAATTTATCCAGGGCGGCAGTTTTGACGCCCGCACTGCCTTCTATCGCTTCAATTGCTTGTGGCATCGCCGATTTTTGAGATTTGTCGCCTGCCAGTGCGTTGGTCGTGTCTGCTGTTAAGCCTCCAGCTTGTTTTGCATCTTTGGAGGTCGTTGATGCGCTCGCCTTGTCGTCTGGCTGGAGTTCTTTGCTGGCATTGATTTTCCCAATCGCATCGCTTGCTGCGGCGATAACTTTGCTAGGAGCCGTGCCAGCATCTATAGTTGCTGTGTCTTTACCTGTCGTCGTTATATTTGCTGCATTTGTTTGGGCAAGTAAGGCTTTTGCCGCTTCAGTTGTAGAAACGTCTTTGTCGGCCAGGCTCAGAGCTGGGCTTGCAGCAGTCAGAGATTTTGTATCATCTTTTGAGCTGGCGTCTAGCTTTTTAGGATCAGTTGCAAGTTGCCCGATGTTGCCGACCAGCGCGATCAATTGCGCGTTATTGCTTGCATCTGAGGTAGATGCTTTGTCTGCGGTATCGGCCTGATCTTGCGTGGTTTGTTTGGTTTTGCTCGTGTCTTTTACTGACTTTGTGTCATTAGTCGCGTTGTTAGTTTGCGCTGTGGGTGTAGGCTGATCCGGCGTATTTGGTTTAGATACGTTTTGGCTTTGCTTATTGTTTTGATTGTTAGTCGTACTTTGCGTACTTTGCGTACTTTGCGTACTTTGCGTACTTTGCGCACTTTGCGTATTTTGTGAAGTCTGTGTCGCTTGCGTGTTCTGGTTATTTTGCTGCGAGATTTCTTTATTCAATACTTGATCGAAGGACGTACTTGGCGGCGGATTATTGGCGTTAACTGATTTGGCTGAACTCGGCAAATTGTCAGTTGAGGTAGAAATGATCGCAGTTTGCATAATGTCACCAAAAAATAGTACGAAAGTAAGGTCGTCAGAACCTATGTTGCCGGGTCAACTTAGAAGTTTCCTTCAGTCTCAGGGCTTATAAAAGAATGCTCTTGCTGCATGTTCATCTGTTTGCTTTTGATCTTGCTTGGCTTCTTTTTTCTGCGCGCTCAATTTAGCGCGTTTGTCTAAAATTCCGTAAGAGAGCCGTTTTTTTTCATGTTCTTGCCACTGATTACGCGCCATTTTGATTCTGTTGAACGCGTCCGCAACAATTTTCTTTTGCCCATCGACTGCCGTATCCAGTTTATTGATGAAGGATTGAAAATTGCTGTACTGGGCAATACTTAAACCTTGTGCTGCACTATTTTGAAACCGGTTAATGTAATCCTCCCGATACTGCGACAACAAGGCTAGCTGCTTCTCAGAGTCCTCATGAGCACGTATCGTTTTGCCTAAATATTTGGCAGCCTCTTCGGTATCTCTTTCCGCAATCTCTATGAGTGTGCTGATAGGGGATTTTTGCATTGTCTCTATTTATTATAGTCAGCTAAAACAAGAGTCTATCCCCCGAACAGAGCAGAAAGTCCCTGCAAGCTCTCGGGTATGGTGGATTTTTCATTGATATCTTGTTGCAAAAAAGCATTAATTTGAGGATACAGGCGAATCGCGTCGTCTAGCAGTGGATCTGATCCGGCCGAATACGCGCCGACGCTGATGAGGTCGCGGCTACGCTGGTATCTTGAATAAAGCTGTTTAAGACGGCGCGCTAACTTTTGATGTTCTGGCGAGGTAATGCTATGCATGGCGCGGCTAATCGATTGTTCAATATCAATTGCAGGGTAATGTCCGCTCTCTGCCAAACCACGGTCCAGCACAATATGGCCGTCAAGAATCGCTCTGGCTGCGTCGGCAATCGGGTCTTGCTGATCATCGCCTTCGGTCAATACGGTGTAAAAAGCGGTGATAGAGCCGCCGCCATCCACACCATTGCCAGCGCGCTCAACTAAAATCGGCAATTTTGCAAATACTGACGGGGGGTAGCCTTTGGTTGCCGGTGGCTCGCCAATTGCCAAGGCGATTTCCCGTTGTGCCATGGCATAGCGAGTGAGCGAATCCATAATTAGCAAAACACTTTTGCCTTGGTCACGGAAATACTCTGCAATGGTCGTCGCGTACGCCGCACCTTGTAAGCGTAGCAAGGGTGGTGCATCTGCCGGTGCGGCAACGACGACGGCGCGCGCGAGGCCTTCTTCACCTAGAATTTGCTCGATAAATTCTTTGACCTCCCGGCCACGTTCACCAATCAGACCGACCACGATAACGTCAGCAGTGGTGTAACGCGCCATCATGCCAAGTAATACGCTTTTACCGACGCCAGAGCCCGCGAACAAGCCAAGACGCTGACCGCGCCCGACGCTCAACATACTATTAATCGCGCGCACGCCGACATCGAGTTTTTCAGTAATTGGCGAACGTAATAAGGGGTTGTAAATCCGCGCGCCTAACGGAGCGGATTCGGTCGTCATCAGCGAGCCTAAGGTATCCAGAGGTTTGCCGTTACCGTCTAAAACGCGACCTAATAATTGCCAGCCGACAGGCAAATGCCGGGTGCGGTCACTAGGGCGGCGTCTTGGGTGCTTGGCGTCGCCGTGATACTGATCCTCTTCGGCATACACCAGTGTGCCTGGTGTGACGCCGCTCAGGTCGCTATGTGGCATTAAAAATAGACGATCGCCATCAAAGCCAACGACTTCGGCATCAATGATGGCGCCACCTTGTAAGTGAACAGTACAGGCGCTGCCGACCGGGAGCTTGAGGCCGACCGCTTCCATCACCAGACCGGTCACTTTGGTCACGCGACCGGACACCAGCATCGGCTTCACATCGGCAATTTGTTGTTTGCCGTTACTAAGCAGTTTTTGCCATGAGTCTGAAAGTGCTGCTTGCATGATGTTTTTATTGGCTGATGTAAGAGAGTGGTGAGCGGGGTGACGAATAGAGTGATGACTAAGCAATAAAACTACGGTTTATTCAAATACAGGGCTTACTCAAAACTGCCCTAGCTGCGTCGTTCGTACATAAAGGCGGTTTTCGTCGCCACTCCTTGCCGGAACAATTTTGCGTCAGTCCTGAGATAAATATTGAAGCTTTAAAAACAATCGTTTTAATATACTCCCCATTATTTTTATTAAAAATACCGTATTGTCCAGACTTTGTATGGACAACTAAAATATACAGAATGGGAGTATATATATTTACTCCATTAAATCTAAGTCCGAATTTAAGCCTTAATTTAAGTCAACCTATTCAGTCGTCGTTTTTTTCAATACGGCCGTCAAGCGATCCCAGCGTGTGGCTAAAGTCGCATCGACACTATTTTGTCCGGTTTCTAAACGGCAGCCGCCGCGTTCAATATGATGATCGGCAGTGACGCGCCAGCCAGTTTTGCTTAACTCCTCACCGATGTGATTTTTTAAGATGTCGGCGTCTTCTGGGTTGACCATAATTTGCGCCGGTTGCTGCACCGAGGGCAGTTGATCGATGGCTTCTTGCACGATGGGCAAAATCACTTCTGGATCAATCGCTATGCGCGCTTTTAACATCGCCTCTGCCAACTCGATCGCCAGACTCAGCAAGTCCTTACCCATCACTGCGCTGGCGGCAGAAATCTGCTCGGCAGTGCTGCTGATAAGTTGCTTCATCTGTTCAACCTGCACATCAATCTCAGCTTTACTGGCGGCAAAGCCAGCGTCTTTGCCTTCTTGCAATCCGACCAGATAAGCCTCCTGGTAACCGGCTGCATAGGCTTCGCGGCTCGTGATTTCTTTGAGCTTGGCCAGCTCTTCACGATTGATTCTGGCGGCCAGGTTGGTGGCTACTTGTTGCTCTGCTACATGAGCCGGACGCTCATCGCCAAAGGATGCCATTTCCCAGCGCTGGAAAGCGGACATTTGCCCCTTGGGGAGGTTTTTTGGCGGTATTTTTTCAGTCACATCAGACATACGAATCTTCGCCTTTTGCGCCTAACATGATCTGGCCTTCGTCCGCCAGACGCCGCACAATTAAGAGAATTTGTTTTTGCTGGGTTTCGACCTCTGACAGACGAACTGGCCCTTTGGACTCTAAATCTTCGCGCATCATTTCTGCCGCACGTTGCGACATATTTTTGAAGATTTTTTCCCGCATGTCAGGGTTGGCACCTTTGAGTGCGATGATCAGAGAATCGGACTGTACTTCGCGCAGCAGCAACTGTATGCCTTTGTCGTCAATCTCCAGAATGTTATCGAAGACAAACATCTCATCCATGATTTTTTCGGCCATATCGCCATCATATTTGCGTAAATTCTCCATCACCGAGGCTTCGTTATCGCCACTCATAAAGTTGAGAATTTCTGCTGCGGCACGCACGCCACCAATAGATTTTTTCTTCAGACTCTCGTTGCCAGTGAGGAGTTTAGTCAGTACATCATTTAATTCGCGCAGAGCTGCTGGCTGGATACCGTCCAGCGTTGCAATACGCAGTACGACGTCATTACGTAAACGCTCGGTAAAGTTATTTAAAATTTCGCATGCCTGATCACTTTCCAGATGCACCAGGATGGTTGCAATAATTTGTGGATGTTCGTTCTTGATCAGATCGGCGACTGACGGGGAGTCCATCCACTTCAGACTTTCTATCCCGCTAGCATCTTTGCCACCCAAAATACGGTTGAGCAGGGAGGATGCTTTGTCGTCACCCAAGGCCTTGGTCAGTACATTACGGATGTATTCATCCGAGTCCAGACCTACGGAGGAGCTAATGTCAGCTGCCGCTTTAAACTGCTCCAGCACTTTGGCGATACTTTCATGCGGAATGGCACCGATGGTCGCCATGGCGGCACCGATTTTTTGTACCTCGCGCGGGCCAAGGTACTTCATGACTTCTGCGGCACCATCTTCACCCAGTGCCAGCATCAGTGTTGCTGCTCTTTGTACGCCGTCGTCACTCATTGCTCACCCATGTTTTAATCACATTTGCTACGATTTTAGGATCACTGCTAGCCAATTGTTTTGCCATGTCCAGATTGATATCGTAACCAGAACTTTGTTTTGCTGCGTTGGCCGTCTCTTCATTTGATTTAGACAGCTTGACGATAGCGGCTTCTTCCTCTTCCTGAGCGGCTAATTCTGCGGCTTCTTCCCGCTCTTTTGCGCGTGCTTCTGCAGCTTTTTGTGCCTTGGTTTTGGTTTCTTTGCCCATAATTTTGTAGAGCATAGGGCGCAGATAACCAAAGAACAGATATAGCAGCACTAGCCCGGTCAATATATATTTACCGATATCTTTTGCCATTTGCAACATATCTGGCTGATTCCATAGCGGTGCTTCTACTATAGTTTCTTTTTGTGGTCCGGCAAATGGGCTGTTGACAACATTCAGCGTATCGCCACGATCTTTGTTGAATCCCATGGCTTCTCTGATCAGATCGGTCAATTGAGTTTTTTCGATATCGCTTAATGGTTTGGTCGTAACTTTGCCATTTTTGTCTGTCTCGCTCTTGTAGTTAATTACGACAGCTACTGAGATGCGCTTAACGCCACCCATAGGCTGTTGAGTGTAGCGCAAGGTTTTATCGACCTCGTAATTTACGGTCGAGTCTTTTTGCACTAGACCGCTAGCCGCCGCATTGCTAGCCGCTGCCGCTGCGCTGGCAGTAATCGGGGCGATTGCTGGTACTGGCGGTTGATTAGTCAACGCACCTGGAATACCCGATGCATTCGCGGTCTTGTTATAGCTTTCATTCGACTGCACGCTGCGGATGGTAGAAGCCTCTGGCGGTGAATTAGGGCGATAAGTTTCGGCCGCTTGTTCAGTGCGCGAGAAGTCGATATCGGCAGTTGCTTCTGCTCTGACATTGTTGGGACCAACGATAGGTGTGACAATAGACTCTATCCGCTTGATGATATTTTGCTGGAAATCTTGCACGTATTTTAGTTGTGCCGGATCAAGACCGTTATTGGCCATTTGCTTGTTAGGGTCAGAGAGCAAATTACCGTTTTGATCGACGATGGTGACATTGGCCGCGACCAGTTCAGGTACGCTGCTGGCAACCAGATGCAGTACCGCGCTGACTTGCTGCTGATCGAGAGTGCGCCCAGGGTATAAATTTAGTAAGACAGAGGCGGTTGGTTTCTGTTGTTCTCTGATAAAAACCGAGGATTTTGGCATCGCCAGATGCACGCGCGCCGCTTGCACTGCGGAAATGGCTTGAATCGAGCGTGCTAATTCGCCTTCTAGTGCCCGTTGAAAATTAACTTGTTCTAAAAATTGAGAAATACCTAATTTTTGGTTTTCCATTAATTCAAAGCCGACATTGCCCCCTTTGGGCAAACCTTGCGCCGCCAATTTTAGACGTGCATCATGGACTTGGTTGGCCGGAACCAGAATCGCGCCGCCGCCATCGGAATATTTATACGGCACGTTCATCTGTTGTAGTGAGGCGACAATCGCGCCGCCGTCTCTGTCAGTGAAGTTAGAAAACAAGACTTTGTAATTGGGAGTTTGGCTCCATAGCCAGACGCCAACCATGATTGCAAGCGTAATCGCCGCACCTACAGATAACAAAACGGTCCTCATCCCCGGTGTCTGTGGGATACCCAAAATAGTAGGGAATGCCGGTGACGCAGTTGCGGGCGCAGGGGAGATGCCACCGCCGCCCAGCATAGTTTCATTCGCGGTTGCCATGGCGTGCCTTGTAGTGAGCTTGGTTCAAAAAAATCTGCTGCATATCAAATCCGTTTAAATTTGTTTTAACCATAGATGAATATTTTGATGCATATATGGTTTTTTCCTTGATAGCGATTGTGCTGTTCTTTTTGAAAATCAATCTTAAGAAGAAGCTGTCTTTACACCTTCTTATCAAAGTTATGTGATTTGTAAGCGGTGTTAAGGTAACGCGGTGGATGATGTGGCCAGCCTACGCTGTTTTTACATCTTCTCAGGTTAGTACAGAATGAAGGACAGGATCAAATACGGATCTACTGTGGATGGATTGTTTGGGAGTCAGTGATGAAAATGGGTGGAATCGATAATAGCCAAATTACGGCAATGGTGGCGCAATTAAAAGCCGCCGCAGCACGGATGGAATCGTCTGCGCCGGTTGCTGGCGCAGGTGCGAGCGTAGGTTCGAGTGCAAGCACTGCTCCGGCAAAACTGGATTTTGCAGATGCTCTTAAAGGTGCTCTTGATCAAGTCAATGCTACTGGCGCCAAGGCGGAAGAAGTCGGTAAGCAATTTACGATGGGTAGCGACAACGTCGGTTTATCTGACGTCATGATTTCCATGCAAAAAGCCAATATCTCTTTTCAGGCGGCGGTGCAGGTCAGAAACAGGCTGGTTTCAGCCTATCATGACATTATGAATATGCAAATATAAGCTGGTGGATTTTGCTACATGCAAACTGTCGGTGGTGTATGCTAAACATAAAAATAAGGGGAGTATGTCGATAAATTGCCTCATTGACGAGGTTTTAATTGGACAATTAAATATACTGTATTGAGTATATTGAATTTAAATCGGACAATTTTAGCTTAAAAGTTGTCTGAGGAATCTTAGTTCTTAACATTCGCAATCCCAAAAATACATCCCTTAAATCCCCGTTTATGCGGGGATTTTTTTCGTTCGTCATCATTGTTTGGCGGTAGAAGTAGCATCAATAAACGCCTGAGTTGAATTTGGCATACTATAAATCGCTGTCAACAGTATTAGCTTTCTTATACTTAGGTCAATCAGCACAGCAGCTAATTAAGATTGTAAGAGGTGTTGGTAAGATGGTTCTGGTTTCTTTGAATGGCATAGCGCTATGAGTTTGAAGAGACGTGTCGAAAATTTGTCTTAATTGGTCTTAGTATGCCGTTAATCTAGTTTTCATAGTTAAAACTAATCTATTGCATAATTTAAATTGAGTTGACCTATCAAAATTCGATCTCTAGAATCAATTTGGTAGTAGATATTTAATCAATCAAGGAGATAACCATGTCAAATGAAGCAAAATGCCCGTTTTCGGGTGGCGCTGGCAAACACACCGTGGCTAAAGGCGCACCATCGAACTCAGACTGGTGGCCCAATCAATTAAAACTCAATATTTTGCATCAGCATTCTTCCAAGTCCAATCCTATGGATGAAGAGTTTAATTATGCTGAGGCGTTTAAAACGCTTGATCTGCACGCGGTCGTCAAGGACTTGACCGCGCTGATGACGGATTCACAAGACTGGTGGCCAGCGGATTATGGTCACTACGGTCCTTTCTTTATTCGTATGGCATGGCATGCTGCCGGTACTTATCGTGTGACTGATGGTCGCGGGGGTGCAGGCTCTGGTTCACAGCGATTCGCTCCATTGAATAGCTGGCCTGATAACGGCAATCTGGATAAAGCACGTCGCTTACTCTGGCCTATCAAACAAAAATACGGTCGCAACCTGTCTTGGGCTGATTTGTTCGTCCTGACCGGTAACGTTGCGTTGGAGTCCATGGGCTTTAAGACCTTTGGTTTTGCCGGCGGACGCCCTGATATCTGGGAGCCAGAAGAAGACATCTATTGGGGATCAGAAGGTAAGTGGTTGGGTGATCAGCGTTACACCGGTGACCGTGAGTTAGAAAACCCACTCGCTGCGGTACAGATGGGTTTGATTTACGTTAATCCTGAAGGCCCGAACGGCAATCCAGATCCACTCGGTTCGGCAAGAGATATCCGCGATACCTTTGCCCGCATGGCGATGAACGATGAAGAAACTGTCGCACTTACCGCTGGCGGTCATACCTTTGGTAAGACCCATGGCGCTGCTGATCCGGGCGAGTATGTTGGCGCTGAACCAGAGGGCGCAGGTATCGAGGAGCAAGGTCTGGGCTGGAAGAATAGCTTCGGTAGCGGCAAAGGCGTACACACAATTACCAGCGGTCTTGAGGGTGCATGGACACCTAATCCGATTAAGTGGGACAACGGCTACTTTGAGACCCTGTTCGGCTACGAATGGGAATTGACTAAGAGCCCGGCTGGTGCGCAGCAGTGGAAACCGAAGGGCGACACAGGCGCTGGTACTGTGCCAGATGCGCACGATCCAAGTATTCGTCACGCGCCAATGATGTCCACTGCGGACATGGCGATGCGTATGGATCCGGCTTACGAAAAAATCTCGCGTCGCTTTATGCAAAACCCGCACGAGTTTGCAGATGCTTTTGCCCGTGCATGGTTCAAGCTGACACATCGTGATATGGGGCCAATTACTCGCTACCTTGGTCCACTAGTACCGAAAGAAGAGTTGATCTGGCAAGATCCTATTCCCGCTGTCGATCACAAATTAGTCGAACAGCAGGACATCGTCGCACTAAAAGCGAAGCTGCTCAGTTCTGGTCTGTCGATTTCTCAGCTGGTAAATACCGCTTGGGCATCTGCCTCAACATTCCGTGGCAGTGACAAACGCGGCGGTGCTAACGGAGCACGTATTCGTCTGGCACCACAAAAAGATTGGGAAGTAAATCAGCCAGCTGAACTGGCGACGGTACTTGCTAAATTAGAAGCGATTCAGAATGAGTTCAATGCATCACAACCTGGTGGCAAGAAGATTTCACTCGCTGATCTGATTGTGCTAGGTGGCTCTGCTGCGGTTGAGGCTGCGGCTAAAAAGGCTGGTAACGATGTGACAGTTCCTTTTACGCCTGGTCGTATGGATGCTACTCAGGATCAGACTGATGTGGAATCTTTCGCTGTATTGGAGCCTGCGGCAGACGGTTTCCGTAACTACATCCGTAAAGGTATGGAAGGATTAGCGGCAGAGCTGTTGATCGATAAAGCACAGTTGATGAGACTGACTGCGCCAGAATTGACCGTGTTGATCGGTGGTTTACGGGTTCTGGATGCTAATGTCGGACATGCCAAACACGGTGTATTTACCAAGCGTCCTGAGACTCTAACGAATGATTTCTTTGTGAACTTGCTCGACATGGGCACGAAATGGCAGAAGTCCGCCGCATCGGCCGGCGTGTTAGAAGGTCATGATAGAGCAACGGGAGAGATCAAGTGGACAAGTACGGTTGTTGATCTTGTATTCGGCTCCAATTCCCAGCTACGCTCTTTAGCAGAAGTCTATGCCTCTAGTGACTCGCAGCAAAAGTTTGTAAATGACTTCGCTGCGGCTTGGACCAAAGTGATGAATCTTGATCGCTTTGACCTGGTATAAATCATGACGTGAGACACCTCGGTGTCTGCAAAGTGCGGCCTCGATCTGATATTGGCTTGTTTGATTTCAGTTCGAGTCTGCATACATGACTTAACAGCGTCCCAATAAAAAATCCCCGCTTTTGACGGGGATTTTTTATTGGGACGCTGTTAAGTCATTTGCAAAAACATTATCGCGTGCCGTTTATTTTAGAATTACGTTCTCTTTCCAACTTCATGATGTAGCGTTGAATACTTGCTAATACCGTGTTGGACATGTTTAAAAATTGGCAACCAAGTCGACGATTGGTCTTGCCATTGAGCAGGATTAAGTCCTGGGCGTTCCTGATTTGCAAAGTAGTGTCGATTAGGCCGATATCAGGGAAATCAACTTTGCAATGCTTATAGATCGTACCGATTTCGCTATCTAATAATTTTCTGTCATCCAGTATTGCAATACCACCACAACTGATATCGACCAGAGAAAACTTCGCAGTTTCAGTGCCAAGATCTGTATCTATGGAGATCGCACAGCGAATAGGGTTAGACAGTGGTGTGTTGATACGATAATACTCACGGCGTTGCAGGCGGATAACGCTAACAGGTATCGCAAACTGCAGAGCAGGGCGGTTGTCGAAAGTATCTCGTTGTACCCCGGAGGAGGAAAATTGGATACTTATTCTGTCCAACAAACCTTCAAACGATACCCTTGGCGCTTCGACAATGCGTTGATTAGCCAGTTGGCTCGGCGCACTATCAATAATCAAAGTGTTATTGCTATCATCTACCTCAAGAATGGACGTAATAAAAACTTCTGTACCGCCATTAATCATCATACTAATTAGCTGATTACCTTCTTTTAAACCACGCAACAATGCAATGATCTCGCGACGTGAGTCGACCTGGTAAGGACTCTGATTTTCGGTACCTAGTACGGGAGGTGAAGATTGCATGTTCTTAGTATAATTTTAGAGAGGAGGTGAGTTGCTTGCTTTACACTTTTGGAGGGACTAAAGCAGACGCCGATTTTTCAGATTCTATATGGTAAAGCCAAGCGAGCAGTTCTGCAACAGCGCGATACAGTGCTGGAGGTATATCTTGATCTAACTCGACTTTCATTAACAAAGAAACCAGCTCTTTGGATTGATGTACATACACACCGTGTTCTTTTGCGCGAGCAATAATTTGCTCCGCGATTAATCCCTTGCCTTTAGCTACAATTTTCGGCGCAGAACTGCCTGTCTCATACGCGATTGCAACCGCATTTTGTGTAGTTGGCTTGATCGTTGACGTCGCTGTTGGCACTGACACTCCCGATTTCGGCACAGATTTAGGCGTTGTCATCGTGTTTAATAGAGAAAGAGTCAAGCTGAGAGCCAGCTAGTTCAATAGAATCGGCCAGCGCACTGACATGGCTTTGTAATAACGTGGCGCTTTCTGGATTACTGGCACGTAAATAAAACTGTAAATGATTTCCTTGCAAACTGATTTTTGCCGAGATTGCTCCCAGTGTGGGTAGTTCAAAACGCACAGCACTTTGCCAGGACGGGACAGCCTCGGCTTGTCCTGATGTTTGCTGACTGTCATCCTTCACGATTTCCCACTCCATTGGCATGCCAGGTAATAAATTACCTTGCCACGCTATTTTTTGTTGTTCTAAGGTGTCCAGTTGTAAATGAATAATTTGTGCCAAGCTGGAATTGTCAGCCAGTTTGTTCATCAAAGTATTGACATCAGTTGTCTGACTTGTTTGCTGCGTCGCTTGTTGTGCCTGAGGTTCCCGCATCAGCTCACTGAGAGACATTTTGCCTTGTGCCCAATCAGCAACATGAGATTCATAAAATAAGCCGCTGGATGATATTGCTTGCTGTAAGTTGGCAGCTAATTTTTCAGGTGATGCTAAGGTGCTGGCGTCTTGTGCTAGTGCAGTTTTACCGACCAATGTGAGTGGCGTACCTTGTTGTAGGTTTTGTTGTTGCGCTGCTTGCAAAATACTATTAATCAGTTTTCCAGTGGTGCTTAAATTAGTGGGCGTACTAGTATATTGCTCAAGCAGTCCTAACGCGGCCTTGGCGGTATCTTCTGCTGTGACAGGTAATTTAGATGAGGTGGAAATCGAGTTTTGTTGCCCTACATCTTGCAACATTTTCCCGATTAAATCTTGCCTTGAGAATGAGGCAGTAGTCGTAATCGCATTATCGCCGCTACCAAGCAGGAAAGTTGGCCGCGGGTTCAGTGCGAGCAGAGTCAGAGCCAATTTGTCACCGGGCTTGGTATCGTCCGGCAACGCCATTCTCGCAGTAACACCTGCGATTTTGACAAAAAAAGTCCCGTCATTTAAACGGGACAGCGCTTCACCTTGCACTTGCTTGCCAATGACTAACTGATCTAGCTTAGAAACAACGTCTTGCTTGATTCCTCCAATGGAGCCCGCCGCAGATAGCGCCTCTGTGGTGGATACGGGTCTTGGCAGGTTATCGACCCCTGGCAACATGATAGTCGTTAGCTCGTTCGGCTAGCGCCGTATGCTTGTGACAGCTTGCGGCTAGATTCAGAACTTTTCATTAAATTGGCTAATTGCGCCATCCAAGGCTCAGTCAAATCTCTGATTTCTTTATCATCGGCCAGAATTTTTTTGATGATTTGAATTTTTTTATTTCTCAAATCTGGTGGAAGTTCTGTATTCACCTCATTCGCTTTTAAAGTCTGCACTTGGGAAGAGCAATCATTCTCTAACCTGGCCAATAAATCCCAGTCCCCGGTACGGGCTGCATTGAGCATTTGGTCCGTTATATGGGCAACATTTTCGTAAATCGACATCATTTTCATGCTATCCATCTGCATCAAGCCTCAAGAAATTTGGATGGGCGAGGAGCAAGTGCATCTACTTGCTGTGGTGGTCTTACTGTTTCTAATTCGGCGGTAGCTGATACCGGAGCGATTGCTTCCCAAGTACTTTTTAAGTCACGAAGTAAATCGCGTATTTCAATTAATATTTCTGCTTTATTTTTTAAATTGGCGACCACTAACTGATTGCCCATGTAGGCATAAAGCGAGTCAAGGCTGAGAGCAATTTCACCACCGACTTTTTTATCCAGACTTGCGCGCAAACCATTTTCGATAATCGAAATCGCTTTAGAAATAGATTGACCTTTGGCCGCAATATTGCCGGTTTCAAGATTTTGCAATGCGTTAGAAATTGCTGTAATAGCGCCGTCAAACAGCATAACAATCAATGTATGTGGGCTGGCTGCAATGACACCAGTTTCCATTCCAACTTTTGCGTAGGCATTAGCACCGCGAGTCTGTGATGAGCCAAACATAATGGTAGATTCCTCTTTTGAGCTTCGATTTATGCTTTGAATTATTTTTCGTTAAGCAAAAAAATTCGCGTAATAATTATTTTGAGCTACCCGTTAGTGCCGATAACTGCTGGGTCAAAAATGTACTGGTGCTATTTAAACTACTAATAATCGAATCCAAGGCCGTAAATTGGGCACGGTAACGCGCTTCGACATCAATCAAGCGACTATTAAGCGTATCCGTCTGTTTGCTAAGGTCTTTAAGGGTGCGATTGACACCGTCCGTGGTGCTTGCAATCGTTCCAGAACTTCCTAAAAAACCGTTGAGCAAAGTAGTTAATTTGCTGGCATAGCCGATTGAGTAGTTGACCGTACCACGGGCACCGACCGATCCACCCGCGACCAGGATTTTTAATCCTTCAGTGTTGGTTCCCACAGCACCAGTTAAGGTTTGTCCAGATCCACTTACTTGTGTCCCATTGAGTGTACCGGCTACATCGAGCCCGGCGGTACCGTTCAATTGTGTTCCAGCCAGACTTGATGCGCTAGTGCCGGTGCCATCCGCTAATGTCACGTTAGATGAAGAACCATAACTTGTTGACTGCAATACTAATTGACCGCTGCTATTGATACTGGCTTTAACAGAAGAACCTATTGCTGAAAACGCAGATGTGGTGTTAATCGCTGTTTGTACTGCAGTCGCTAATTGAGCTGGCGTGTAGCTACCGCTTGGAATGGCGACACTGGCATTCAGATTGTTGAGTGTTACGTTTAACGTCGTATTTGCATCAATCGTGGTCGTACCAGGCAAAGCTAAACTACCCGTCAAACTACCTTGAGTCGCAATTTGCGTCACATTAAGAGCGTAAGTACCTTCTTTGGTCGCTGAAGTTGAGCCAGCGATACTAGTCAAGCTATCGCTAGTCTTGCCGATAGAGGCAAACAAGCCGCCAACGTCACTAAAATTATTTGTTAAGGCCTTACTTAATTTTGTAGAGTCGACAGACAATGAGCCGTCTTTTTGAAAAGACACACCAATTTGGCTTAAAGTAGTTAAGCCACCACCCAAGCCGTTGACTGCAGCCGACAAAGAATTGCGAATTTGATTTTGTACGCCTTGAGTTGTTGAATCTCCCAGCAACAGGCCGCCTTTTTGCGTGCTGCTATTGTAGGAGGTGAGGCTGGTGATTGTCGCGTTCAGCGCATTGTAGGCTTGAACGAAATTAGTCACGCTATTTTGTACTGCGCCAGAATTTGTCGTTACCGAAATACTTGTCGTACCAGCTTTAGTTAAATTCAGAGTAACACCTTGTACGGCACTGGTTACAGTATTGGCGGCGCTGGTGATATTAATGCCATTCACTTTAAGACTGGCATTTTGAGCCGTACTGATTTCAGTAAAGTTCTGCGTTCCAGAAGGATCGTAATTCAGTAAATTAGCTACAGCAGAGTCACCTGTCGCGCTGATTTGTAAGCTAGAAGTCGCACCAGTTTTGGCCGAGCTAAGCACCAGATGATAAGGCGTAGCGCTACCGTCACCGACGATAGAGGCATTGACACCGATGCCAGCAGAGTTGATAGCGTCTCTGATGCCCTGCAATGAATTGTTACTACTATCGATCGTGACAGTGCCTGTCGTTTGCGTTGTATCTTGTGTAAATGTTGCACCACTTGGATAGGTACCATTCACTGCTGTGCCTGCAATCGTACCGAACTTAAAAGAAACGGTCGCAGATGTGCCAGTCCCGATGGCGTCAGAAGAGCTGACCTGGCCAGCACTTGAAATACTTTGATTTTGGGCAAGCTGGTTGACTGTAATGCTGTAGGTTCCCGCTGCTGCAGATACCGCAGCCGTTGCGGATGCAATCGTTGAGTCACCAGAGGTTGCAGTTAACGACTGGAAGACTGAGGGATTACTTAGGTTTGCAACAGCACTTTGAAATGAACCTAAGGCGCTATTGAGAGTTCCGTAAGCTGAGAGCTTGGCTTGGTAGCTCGTTTGTTTTTTCGCCAGACTGGTCAAAGGCTGACTTTCCACTTGCATCAGCTTGCTGACGAGTGAATTAACATCAAGACCTGAGCCTATACCTGTAGATTGAATGGACACCTGATTCCCCTTTACGAGACGATACTTTAACTAATTATCGGCAAAAGCAAACCAGACTTTAGAAGGGGATTTACCTGCCTATTTCAAAACTGAACGTTTTTAGCATTTCAGGCGCTTTGTTTAATCAATAGCCCCAGTAGTTTATCCAGGGATTTAGAAATTTCCAGTACTTCTTCGTTCGGTATCTGGCGTAAAACTTGTTTGGTCTGTTGATCAATTAGCTTCACAACGACATGCTTAGAATCAGGGTCAATACTGAATTCCAGGCCCTGTGAGCTAGATTGTAGTGCTTTGTTAATGTCTTTGACCGCGCTATCGACTTGATCTCTGGTTGCTTGTGTTTTGGCTGCCGGAGTGATGGCTTGCGCTGTTTCTGTCGGCGTTGATGCCTTGACGGTAGATGTGGTGGCAATATTTCCAGAGGTAGAGCGATCTGAAACAGTTTGCCCTGATGGTAGTTGATTACCAGTCGAAAGAGCATCCATGATTGTTTCCTTTAAGTAAAATTCCCCTGGTCAAAAAATGACCAGGGGATTGCACTTTTCAATGAAGAGTTAAACCCCTGCCATTGATTAACGCAACAGAGCCAACACACCCTGTGGCAAGGCATTTGCCTGTGCCAAGATCGCAGTACCCGCTTGTTGCAATACTTGACCACGTGTCAAGTTGGCAGTTTCAGAGGCGAAGTCTGTATCTTGAATACGGCTACGAGATGAAGTCAAGTTTTCCGAAGTTGTTTGCAAGCTGCTGACAGCAGAAGCAAAACGGTTTTGGTAAGCACCTAAGGAAGCGCGTGAGCTATTGACTGATGCCAGAGCAGCATCAATTGTTGCCAATGCTGAAGTCGCACCTGAAGCAGTAGTCAAATCTAATGAAGATAAACCTGCACCAACCGTAGCCGTAGCCGCTGTATTACCAGCACTCAAGCCAGAAGCTGTTGCACCAGCACCCGCTACCGTTGTTGTACCTACTGCAAGACCGGTATTGGCTAATGTTGCATTGCCTTTAGTTGTAATAGTGAAGCCTGCATTCTGTGAGCTAGTAAAACTTAAAACACCAGCAGTATTCGTTGCAGTAACACCAGTTTGTGATGTTTTGGCATTAATTGCAGTAGCCAATGCAGCACCTTGCAACGTTGCAGTTGAGCCACCAGTAACCGCACCGATGTCAACACCATTAATAGTCAGTTCGCCAGCTGCAAGTGAATTGCCTGTTGTGCCTGTAATGGTTGTGCCGGATGTTGTGCCTGTACCGCCATTTGCCAAAGTGATACCAGAAGAGCTTGTCGACGACAATTTAACTGTACCAACTGTAGTAGTGACGCCAGCTGTTGCTGCTGCAACACCAGTAGTCAAGCCCGTTGTTGTGTCATTAGCGCCAGCATTAGCCGATTTAGTGATCGTGATATTTCGTGCATCGGCTGCGGCCAGAGATACGGCACCAGTTGTGCTGTCAAATGTTGCTGTAACACCTGTTTGGCTTGATTTTGCATTAACAGCTGCTGTTACTTGAGCGCCGCGTTCTGCTGCAGATCCTGCTGCTGCCAGTGCACCAATATCAACACCGTTGATTTTGATGTCGCCAGCAGCGACTGCAGTAGCGAAACCAGTTGCTGCCGTGCCTGCCAATGTTGTAGCTTGTGCCGTTGCAGTAACACCAGTCTGGCCGCTGACTGCATTAATCGCAGCAGCTTTTGCGATAGCGCTGCCGCTTGATGCTGTGTTAGACACGCCATCAGAGCTAGTTGCGCCAACATTAAAGCCGTTAATGACCAAATCGCCGGAGTTGAGACCACCAACTGCGTTAGTGCCGCCTGAAATACTAGCGGAGTAGCTAGAATTAGAGCCTACACCTAAGGATGACGTGTGAGCGCTGGCGATTGATGCAATGTTGATCTGATCGTTTGAAGTACCGTTTGCGCCAACTTGGAAAGTTTGCGCAGTGAAGCTACCATCAAGTAAGTGCACGCCATTGAAGTTAGAGGAGCTAGCAACACGGTTGATCTCAGAGATCAACTGATTGGATTCGTTATTGATCGCAGCACGATCAGATGCGCTGTTAGAGCCGTTGGCTGCCTGAACAGCCAGATCACGAATACGTTGTAAGTTAGTACCGATTTGGGCTAAATCACCCTCGGCCGTTTGCGCTAGTGAGATACCATCGTTCGCATTACGAACAGCTTGGTTTAAACCACCGATTTGAGACGTTAAACGTTGAGAAATCGCCAAACCCGCCGCATCGTCTTTTGCGCTGTTAATACGCAAACCTGAGGACAAACGTTGTAAAGAAGTCGCGAGGGAGTTTTGGGACGTTGTTAAATTGCGTTGCGCATTGAGCGAGGCAATGTTGGTATTGATGAATGAAGCCATGGTGATACTCCTTACCTAAGTTATTTGAATTGGCGAGTGGCCTTAAACTTTGGTCTGTCTTGTTAAGACTACAGGACCGCCGTTGCTATCAGGTATCGGACGGATAGCTAAAAAGTTTAATGAATTTCCCCAAGTAAATATTTTATTTAAGGTGTAAAGTTTTATTTACTTGCCCGCTAAACGGCATCAATTCAAATTACTTGAGGGTGAAATTGATCTTATTTTCGAGATAGATTATCAATAAATTTTGTTAATCTTGATAAAAATAAGACAACTGAGCATCCAAACCAGCGATGTCTGCAATAAATAAAAGTCTATTCTGGTAGTTACTTAATGTCACGTTGATCTCTCCAATACACGCATAATTCATCGGAGTGGATTGAGATAAGGCAGTTTCATTGTAAAAAATACTATGATGCTGCTAGTCGTGTGGACTAATTTATTCGATTATTTTCATCGTTTTATCCTAATTTTTTTATACTCTATATGAGTATTTTTAGGTGTCCATATATTCATTGGTTAGTAAGGGGTTTTTGATGAAAATATGGGGGAGTATATGGAAATAGAGCGTTTTCACATGTCGTAATGATCGCGCTGTGTCTTATTTACGATTGCTATTCGTTTTCTTTAGTACTAACGAGTTGCACGTTATCGCTGGCATAAAAGGAAATCAAACCATGAGGTTAGTCGTGTCATGACCACGGAACACCAAGTCTTGGAGAACCAGCTCTCTTCGCCTGCACAAGCACTTGCGGCAATAGATCAATTGTTGGTCATGGCCAAGCAATACATGCAAGGCGGTAATCATTTGAAAGCACAAGAGTGCTATGAATTAATCCTGACGCATGTCCCGGAGCATGATGATGCCAATTTTCAATTGGGGCAATTAAGCTTATTACAGGGCGAGCAATTGACTGCGCTTACATATTTTGAGCGCGCGATTCAAGCTTCTCCGACCACGGATAGCTACTGGTCTGCCTACATCGCTATCTTGCAGTCGCTAGGTGATGACAATGTTGTTGCAGAGGCTATCAAGTTGCGTGAACAGTTTTTTAGCAGCAATATAAATAGCAATACGGCGCCGGCGCCAGATCAAACCGAGAACAATTCCTCTTTAACAGCATCTACTCAGAATCGATCTAGTACAAAACTGAGGCCGCTGACGTCCAAAAAATCGGTGGTGTTTTCAGAGGGCGTCGATCAATTGGTCAAGTTGTATGAGAAGGGTGCGTATAAAGAAGTAGAGCGTTTAGCAAATAAGCTGACAAAAAAAAATCCCCAGCATGGTTTTGCATGGCGGTTTTTGGGGATTGCACTGCTTGAGCTTAATCGTAAAGAAGAGTCGTTGACGTCGATGCAGCGAGCGTTGCGTATTTTGCCTGATGATCCAATTGCGCATTTCAATCTGGCACTCGCTTACACGCAAATGAAGAATTTCTCTTCTGCTGAGCAGCACTATAAGCAAGCGATCCAGCTAAATCCTGAGATGCTGGAGGCTTACAATAATTTAGGCAATCTGCTCGCAGCCCTATCCAAATTTGAGGAAGCTGAGTCTTGTTTTCGAGACTTGATTCGATATAAGCCAGAGTTTGCTTTAGCTCATCTTAATTTAGCAAACGTACTCAAACAGAGGGCGCGTTTGCCAGAAGCAAAAGCTGAGGCGATCCTTGCAGCATCACTTGCGCCTGATATGGCGGATGCGCACAATTGTCTGGGAGGCATTCTATTTCTATTGAAAGAATTAGATTTGGCTCTGTTGCATCTGCAAAAGGCTGTCGAGTTGAGGCCAGATTTTGCATCTGCCTATAACAATCTAGGTACGGTGTATGTAGAAAAACGCCAATATATCGAGGCTAAGGCCAGTTTTAATAAAGCCTTGCATTTTGATCCCTTGATTAGCGTCGCATACCGTAGCTTGGGCATTCTTGGTAACTTTCTTGCTGAACCAATAGCGGATTCTGAACGACTACTTCGTAGAGCCATTGAGCTTGATCCCAAAGACCATGGTGCCAATACAGCCCTATTATTTTTATTGAGTGAGGCGGGTACTCTTACCGCAAAAGAATTGTTTCAAGAACATTTACTTTTTGCAAAACGGTTTGAATCAGCTCTAATCTCTCATTGGCCCGTCCATACCAATGATAAGACCAGTGATCGCTGCTTGCGAATAGGCGTTGTCTCTGGCGACTTTTATAACCACGCAGTAGCCACATTTATTGAGCCCATACTAAAACATTTGTGCAAGTATGACCTTGTCGAGCTATATGCTTACTATAACAATCAAGAAGAAGATCAAGATACCGCTCGCTTGAAGTCGTATTTTTCTAGCTGGGAAGTCATACAGTCAAAAAATGATGATGAGGTTTTTAAACAAATCTTAGAGCATAAAATTGATATTTTGGTCGACCTCTCTGGGCATACGTCGATGAATCGCCTGACACTGTTCGCCAGAAAGCCTGCACCAATTCAAGTTACCTGGATTGGCTATCCTGGCACCACAGGTTTGTCAGCAATGGATTATTTTATTGGGGATCATTACTTATTGCCTAATGGGCAATTTGATTCTTTATTTTCAGAGAAAATTGCCAACATTCCATGCAGTGCGCCATTTAACCCTAGTACTGTTGCATCCGATGTCGCTCCACTTCCGGCAATTGAAAAAGGCTATATTGTGTTTGGAAGTTTTAACCGGATTGGGAAAATCAATGATGCGACGATTGCACTTTGGTCGAAGCTAATGGCTCGATTACCGACATCAAAGATTTTATTAGGCTCTATGCCTCAGACGCTGAATCCAAGTGCGATTACAGATAAGTTTGCCGCCCACGGGATATCGTCAGATAGGATTAGTTTTTACGGCCGTTCAAATATGACTGATTATCTCAACTTGTATCATCGTATTGATATGTGTCTTGATACCTTTCCCTACAACGGCGGTACGACAACGCATCATGGACTTTGGATGGGAGTGCCAACCTTATCTTTGATCGGTGACACCGTACCGTCACGATCTGCCGCAGGCATTATGGGGCAGGTAGGTTTAGATGATTTTCTTGCGACCAGTGAGGAAGAGTTTATTCATAAGGGATTGTTCTGGTGTGCGAATCTCGATTTACTCTCTACCATCCGATCCACGCTTCGCACTAGGTCTGAAAACTCAATCAAGTGTCATCCAGAGCTACTTACTGATTCTGTATATCGCGCTTTCAGGTATATGTGGGAACGTTGGTGTAACAACTTGCCAGCCTGTTCTTTTGATCTCGCAGAATTAGATGATAAGAAAAAGCAGGCTGATTGATGAGACACTTTATTCAACATGGCTTTTGTCACATTTATTTTAAGTGGGCATAAAATGATCAATAAAATTCCTGATGAGCCAATTTATGTCACCCAGCCAGTGCTGCCGCCATTGGAAGAGTTTATTCCTTACCTGGAGCAAATCTGGAAAAATAAATGGCTGACAAATAACGGTCCTTTCCATCAGCAGCTAGAGGAAGAGTTATGCAAGTACCTCGGCGTCCAGCATATCTCTTTGTTTACCAACGGGACGATCGCTTTGGTGACTGCGCTCCAGGCGTTGCGCATCACTGGCGAAGTGATTACAACGCCGTATTCATTTGTAGCGACTTCTCATTCACTATTGTGGAACGGTATCAAGCCGGTCTTTGTGGATGTTGATCCTATTTCCTTAAACATGGATCCAGATAAGATTGAAGCCGCAATTACTCCGCAAACTACGGCGATCATGCCAGTCCATTGTTATGGACATCCATGTGATGTCGAGCGAATTGAAAAAATTGCAGACAACTATGGACTGAAATTAATCTATGACGCTGCCCATGCCTTTGGCGTTAAATCTAAACATGGAAGCATTTTGAATTACGGTGATTTATCTGTTTTAAGTTTCCACGCAACGAAGGTCTTTAATACCTTTGAGGGCGGAGCAATCATTTCACCTACGGCAAAAGCGAAATTACATATTGATCATTTAAAAAACTTTGGCTTTGTTGACGAAGTTACGGTTGTCGCCCCAGGTATTAATGGCAAGATGAGTGAGGTCAATGCCGCATTTGGTTTATTGCAATTAAAAGGGATTGATGCCGCGTTAGAAAAACGTAAGGAAATCGATTCGATTTACCGTCGCAAGTTAGCAAATGTAAAAGGAATCAGATCATTGTCCTTTACCGGCGAGCACGCCGCAAATTTTGCCTATTACCCTATCTTAATCGAGCAAGACTACCCAATGTCACGCGACGCGTTGTTTCAAAAGCTTCGTGATCATAATATTTATGCCAGACGATATTTCTATCCTTTAATTAGCGATTTTCCTATGTATCGGGGTTTGCCATCTGCGGCCCCAGCTAATTTGCCTGTCGCTAGAAAAGCATCTCAGCAGGTACTTTGTTTGCCGATTTTCCCTTCGCTGACTATTGAACAACAAGATTTTGTGATTGATTTGATCGCTGAATAATGACAACAATTGCCATCATGCAGCCTTACTTTTTTCCGTACCTTGGCTATTTTCAACTGCTAGCCTCGGTAGATAGATTTGTAATCCTTGATGATGTCAACATGATTAACCGCGGTTGGGTCAATCGTAATCGTATTCTGGTTAATGGCGAGGCGCACACGATATCAATACCACTTATCGGAAATAGTCAGAACAAATTAATTTGTGAGTTATCTATTTTTGATGAATCTAAATGGCGTGAAAAGACCTTAAAAACAATTACTCAGTCTTATTCGCGTGCCCCATATTTTCGTTCTGTAATGTCTTTGATTGAAGAGATTTTTGGCTATAACGAGAGTTCTCTGGATAAATTTCTACTTCATAGTCTAGGTAAATTTGTCGATTATCTTGGTATCTCAGTTGAAATTATTTCCAGCTCAAGAAAATATGGGAATAATCATTTGAGAGCGCAAGATAGAATTATTGATATCTGCCAAAAGGAACAGAGCCAGAACTATATTAATCCTATTGGTGGCGTTGATCTTTATTCAAAAGAGTCATTCGCTAAACATGAGCTTTGTCTGCATTTTTTAAAAATGAGAGAGATCGAATACAAACAATTTCAATCTAAGCACTTACCATTTTTATCCATTGTTGATGTGTGTATGTTCAACAGTAGTAAGGAATTAACTGCATTGCTCGCAGAGAAGGAGTTGTGTTGAGCCAAGCAAAATATAATTCGATTATTCGTCATTATGAAGAATGCTTTGAGCGTCATGGCGACACGCATCTTGGAGTTGATTGGCCGAACGAACTTGATGCTGCCAAGCGTTATTCTGTGATGCTGGATGTACTCAGAAATCCTTTGGATGGTATGAGCTTATTGGATTTTGGCTGTGGTGCTTCTCACCTTTATCCGATTTTAAAAAAGACTTTTCCATCGATTACTTATGCTGGTCTGGATGCATCACAAATATTTTGTGATTTTTCCCAAAAAAAATATCCCGAAAATACTTATTATTGCCTTGATGTGATACAGCAAGCTGATCAATTGCCTGGTTTTGATTTCATCGTAATGAATGGGGTGTTTACTGAAAAGAGGGGACTTGATTTTGATGAGATGTTTGATTATTTCAAACAACTTCTCCGTATTGTTTTTTCAAAAGCACGGGTTGGAATTGCTTTTAACG
Source organism: Undibacterium sp. GrIS 1.8 (assembly GCF_040544445.1). NCBI lineage: Bacteria > Pseudomonadati > Pseudomonadota > Betaproteobacteria > Burkholderiales > Oxalobacteraceae > Undibacterium > Undibacterium sp. GrIS 1.8. The sequence goes on from NZ_JBEONQ010000017.1 coordinate 58,663, forward strand.
TGATGTCGACGTTTGTAGATTGGGAGCGTGATGATTTGTTTCATTTGCCTTTAGATTTAGTCGGTACTTTTCTTACGCGTGAATTAAATCGTCATTTCGTTATACGTAACGACTATGGATTGTATGAATATACAGTCTACGTTTATAAGGAGTCTTGTTATGGCTAAAGTCATTATATTTGGGATAAAGGATTTTGCTGAGCTTGCTCACTTCTATTTGAAAAACGATTCTACTCATGAAGTCGTCGCCTTTAGCGTTAACCGAGAATTTCTACCTGAGGATAAAAAATTTAGAGGTTTACCCGTCGTTGCATTTGAAGACGTAGATAATATTTTTCCGCCTGAAGAATTTATGTTCTTTGCGCCCATGTCACCTAAACATATGAACGCTGATCGACAAGCAGTCTACGAGGCGATAAAGAAAAAAGCGTACCAATGTATAAGCTATGTCAGCACGAAGTTGACGATGTTTGACAACCCTATTGGAGAGAATTGTTTCATTCTTGAAGATAATACGATTCAACCATTTACTACGATAGGAAACAATGTTGTCCTGTGGAGTGGTAATCACATAGGTCATCACGGTGTGATCGCTGATCATGTGACGGTGACATCGCACGTCGTTATTTCTGGACATTGCAAGATCGATTCCTTTAGTTTTTTTGGCGTCAACTCAACTATTAGGGATGGCATCCATATCGCACAAGGTAGTTTTATTGCAATGGCATCCGCAATTACGGCTGATACCGAAGAATGGAGCGTTTATAAAGGCAATCCTGCCGTAAAGCAAAATATTCCCAGTACCAGAATTAAATTCTAAGAGTGATGATGAAACCATTCAAATGGGAAAAACATGGTTTGATCTATTGTCTTGATGATCAAGTTTCGTGGGCAAAAGGCTATACACAAATGCCAACTGTTGATGCCATGTGTGACCGGGGTATTGATATTTTTTTTAGTAGCCGTGATCAGTTAAACAGAAGTTTGATCGGACGACTGACACTGGATCGTGACAATCTAAAACGTATCGTTGATGTGCAGCAGAGTCCCGTTCTGGAGTTAGGCGATCTTGGTACTTTTGACGATTGCGGAGTAATGCCATCTTCCCTGGTAAATTTTGAGGGGAGAAAGTATTTGTACTATATTGGTTGGAACGTCCGCAATACAGTGCCATATCATAATTCGGTTGGTTTGGCTGTAAGTGAGGACAAGGGGCTCACATACCAAAAAATTTTCACTGGCCCGATTATGGACAGAACACATGATGATCCATATTTTTGTGCCACCACATGTGTCATTGTAGAAAATGGCATTTGGCGTAATTGGTATTTGTCATGCACAGGATGGTTTGTGGTGAATGGAAAGCCTGAGCCTCGCTATCATTTGAAGTACGCAGAGTCATTGGACGGCATCAATTGGAAAAGAAGCGGTACGATAGCAATTGATTATATGGATCAAAATGAAGGTGGAATTGCCAGAGCTACGGTGATTAAAGATGGATCTCTTTATCGTATGTGGTTCAGCTACCGAAGTATATTGAACTACCGCAGCGATAGTCATAGCAGTTATCGAATCGGGTATGCAGAATCAAGTGACGGTATTTCTTGGAAACGACAGGATGATCGCGCTGGGATTGATGTCAGTGGTCAAGGTTGGGACGCTTTCATGCTGGCCTATCCAGAAGTTGTTGATATTGATGGCCGAAAATTCATGTTTTACAACGGGAACGGCTTTGGTCAATCAGGGATAGGATATGCCGAGTTACTGGCTGAATAATTGAAAACAGATCGGATATCTATGGACTCTTCACCTTCTAGTACACAGTTATCACAATACCTTAACGATGGTTACTTGATTGCTTCCGATCTCATTCCGGTTGATGACGTACTGGCGGTCAGAAATTCTTTGATTAAGACATTTCAAGATCAAACTGGTGAAGTAACTAAGGGTTTTTCTAATCAGTTATTGTATTCGTTGATGCAAAAATTATTTGATCACGATATTCATCAATACAAAAAAGTCGTTGGTGCTTTATGGCGGAAGTTGGATGTGAATCAACTGACGCATCATCCCAAAGTAATTCAATTTCTCAGAAAAGAATTTGGATGGAATGATTTTTTTATTCCTGGTGGGCAGGTCGTGCTGATCATGTCACATCAGCTGAAAATACCCGGCGGATATTTTGGACTAGCACCGCATCAAGATTTTCCTTCTGTCCAAGGAAGCCTTGATGGCGTCGTTGTTTGGATACCTTTAGTCGAGGTCGATGAGCATAATTTCCCTTTAGAGATCATTCCAGGTAGCCATAAAAATGGCATTTTGCCCTTCACTCAAGATGCAAGCAGTTCTTGGGTCATTCGTGATGACCAATATGCGGAGAGCGACTTTATACAAGTGAAAGCGAAGCCCGGTGATGTCGTCTTCATGTCCTTATTCACACTACACCGAAGTTCACTTATAGGCGACGATAATAGCTATCGTCTGGCTTTATCTTCGCGTATTGATAATGCAGGTGAGCCTACGTTTATTGAGCGTGGATATCCTTCGGCTTATATGCGTAGCGTCCACAGAGATCCGATGCAAGCTGGTTTCCCGACAATTGATCAAATTCAGAATGTTTTTAAATTATAAGAATGGATCTAAAAATGTCTTCAATGATTGCAAGCGACTATATTGAGCAAGTCCGAAAAGATGGATATGTATTAATAAAAAGAGCGATAGATCCATCCATTGCACAAAATTTATTAGACTTCGCCACATCTTTTGAATATTCAGATGTTGAAAGGGATGCTTTACTCAAAAATCAACAGCGATTGAATGGCTACGGTAATAATATTTTTAATATCGCACTCAAGCGCCCGGATATTCTGCCTCTATTCATTCGTGGTGTTCAGGGCGAGATTATGAAAGGATTGCTTAATGATCGCTACTATTCGAGCATTCCTGCTGATTTGCCTAATTACATTATGCGTGCGATGTTATTGCGCAGCTCCTTAGGTGCAATGCCATACCATATTGATTCATTTATTCCCTATCAAGGAGATCACACTTCGGTCGTGCAATCGGCGATATTTTTGAATAACTCCACCATGGAAAATGGTTGTACCTTGCTAGTTCCAAGATCGCATTTGACGGGAGAATACGCCCCTCAAGGCGACAACCCGGATGCAATCGCATTGGAGGCAGAAATGGGCGACATTGCTATATGGGATAGCAGAATTTGGCATGCCACTTTAGAAAATACTGCTAAAACAGACCGGTGGGCATTGATAGGAACATTTGCTCGCTGGTATATTAAACAGGCTTTCGATTATCCGCGTGCCATTTCAAATCAAATGTACGAATCTTTGGCCGTAGACGAAAAAATTGTGTACGGATATTGCTCGTACACACCATTAAATGAATTTGAAAAAACGGAATTAAAAACAGGGATCGATAACATCAAAAGACCTCCAAATTCATTTAAGTAGCTTTTACCACCCGATTCTTTCCTGTTTTCTTAGCTTCATACATTGCTTTGTCCGCTCGCTTTACGACGGAATCTTGCGGTTCTTTAGGCGCACGTAATGCAACTCCGGCACTAAATGTGATGAATAATCGTTGTTCATTGGCAGTGAAAAAATGTGTGGTCAATTCTCGTTGTACTCTGGTCATCGCCAAGGCAGCCTCATCAAGACTTGTTTCTGGCATAACGATTAAAAATTCTTCTCCGCCGTAACGCGCAATTACATCAATCGATCGTAACGTTTGTTTTACGATACGTACCAGATGTACCAGAGCGTCATCGCCAGCCGAGTGACCGTAGGTGTCATTTAATTTTTTGAAGTTGTCCAGATCAAGCATGGCGGCGCAAAGCGGGGTGCCGCGACGATCCGCACGATCTGCTTCCCGTTCAAATACATCGTCTAGTCCACGGCGATTTAAGCTACCGGTTAATTGATCCTCCCGCACAAGCTCGCTCATGTGGGCGAGCTTGTCCTCTAATTCTTTGATGCGGGTTTCCGCTTCTTTGACTTCTTTTTGGGCGCCCAACATCATTTCATGCGACCGCATTGTTTCTGACTGGACAGTACGCGTTTCGTTGAGAATGGCACCGATCAATTGATTGACTTCATTGGGGTTGCTAGTGCTACTCAACTGGTGGGAGTAGCCATCCATCTTGCTATGATAGGTCTCAGTACTCACAGCCATTACACTTAAGCGATCGATGAAAGTCGCCATCATATTTTTGACGGATGTTTTTGACTCGTCAATACTATGTTTGAGTACGCCTTGCTTATAAATCACATCTTTTAAGCTGCGCGTCGCTTCTTCCAGTGCACGATGGTCTATTGGACCCGCGATCAAGTTCCTTACGACTTCGATCTGTCCACGCAACCAATTATCTTCATCTAGTAGCTCATGCACGTTATCTAGTAACAATCCAAAGAGCCGAAGTAAGAGTTCTTGCTGTTCTCCGGTATCACCACTTTTTAATTCAATTTGGAAGCATAGTTGTTTCAGGCGAGAAGCTATTATATTGAGTGCCGGTTCGTTATCCGCGTCACGTACTGCAACACCAATTGACTCTGACTCTGCAGCTAATTGTGGCGTTGATTTGAGTACAGAAGCTAATGCCAGTGCGAGCGTGCGGTATAGCAAATCTTGCAAAATTCGTTGACGTCCATCTTCTAAGGGTAAGTCATCAACTAGAGAGATTTTGTTAGTCGCCGGTGGCACAATTGGATCAACCAGGCTAATGGAATTAGCTGGTTTTGCCAGTGTTTTTTCTGCTAATTGGGACAAGCCTTTGCTGTAATCCTCCCAATCTCCGGTTTTAATTGCACGGCTAAAGCGGTGTCCAAAATTAACCAGATCGCCCTGAGATTGTTGCAGGCTTTGTGCGAAGCTCAGTAGCAAGGTTTCTGCCGCAGATGGTTCTGGTGTTTTCTCTTCGGTGGGCTGGACTGTAGCGGGTTTCTCAATTTCTACAGGATCTGTAACACCCGAAATTTCTTGGTACAGTTTTTTATAAGCATCCGGTGTTGGGGCAATTCTTTGAATCGCTAAACGTTTAAATGTTTCTCGGGCGATGTCTGTCGGGCTCTTGAATTGCGGATTATTTTGATTATTTGACATGATGCTTCCACGCTTGATGCTTTAGGTAAGAGGGAATGTCCTTGCGTAAAGATTTTATTCTAATTCTGATGTAAATCTATTCTTTTACAATTGAATTTTATGTAAGCAATTCATGTGGCTAGCTTACTCGGTTCAATTGGTAAATTGATCGATTTCATCAGCTTACTCAACCAACTGATTTTTAATCGCGTAGTGAGTCAATTCAGCGTTATGGCGTAGTTTCATTTTAAGTAATATTCTTGCGCGATACTCGCTAATAGTTTTTACCGATAGTGATAGTTCCCGTGCGATATCGCTGACGTTTTTACCGGAGGCGATCATGGTCATGGTCTGGAATTCACGGTCGGATAAAGTCTTGTGCAGCTCACCTTCGTACTCTTGATTTAAATTATTCGCCATTTCTTGCGCTAGCTCTGGGCTAATATATTTGAGTCCCGACGCTAGCTGTCGTATCGCCCGCAGAATTTCATCTGCGCTGGCTTGCTTATTTAAATAGCCGGAAGCGCCGGACTTGTGGGCGCGCACCGCATATTGATCTTCGCGGTGGATAGAAAACATCAAAATGGATACTTGAGGAGATTCTTTTTTGATTTGTTTCAGGACTTCAATGCCATTTTTATCTGGCAGAGAAATATCTAACAACATAATGTCGTACTCAAGCTGTCGTGACAGTTTAATGGCATCAAATCCGTTTTCTGCCTCGCCAACGACGACGATATCTTCGGTGCTACCAATAATTTGCTTTAGACCTTCTCGTATGACTGCATGATCGTCGACGATGATAAGTTTAATTGCGGTGGTATCTGTCATGCATGGACCTTGTAGGGCTAGTTCTAAACGAAGAGGGTGTGTTCATCTCTATTCTATAAGGCTTAGTGTTGCTGTGGTAGTTAGAGCAGAAGAATTTTACCTAAGTCCGTTACAATAGAAAGATGAATAAAGCATTTGTAAAAGAAACTGAGCAAGACGATGATCAGGAGTTTGGCATGCCTGAAATACCTGCTGGCGTAAAAAATTATATGACACCAGACGGACATCAAAAAATGAAGGCAGAGTTTTTGCACCTCATGGATGTAGAACGACCTGAGGTAGTGAATATTGTCCATTGGGCTGCATCGAACGGCGACCGGTCTGAAAACGGAGACTATATTTATGGTAAGCGTCGGTTACGTGAAATTGATAGACGCATACGGTTTTTAACCAAGCGTTTAGATTTGGCAGAGGTCGTTGATCCCAGAGTGCATCATGGCTTGGATCAAGTATTTTTTGGTGCCACCGTCACCTACGAAAATCAACATGGCGATGAGCTTACAATTACTATCGTTGGCGTTGATGAGTTTGATCCGCTGGCGGGGAGAATTAGTTGGGTATCGCCAGTTGCACGGGCATTAACCAAGTTCAAAACAGGTGATACCGTTACATTGCGGACACCTGCTGGTGTGGACGAGTTAACGATTACCGACGTGCAGTATCCGGAGTAATTGAATCCAGAGAATTTCTGTAAGTTCTGCTAAATTTTTATAAGATCGTTGCTTGGTAGTTGGTATCAAGCTCAGAACGAGCGGTAGGAAGTGTCGAGAGCTTGCGCAATATGGTCGCTACGTTAGTCGCGCAATTGGCTATGTACTTAACCGCGCTCTCGCCATATTTTGGTAACGCCAGCCAGATGCTTAATATTGCGCATCATGCGAGCCAGGTGGATGCGATCTTCTATTTGTATCGTGAAATGGATATTGGTCATATCGTTGGCTTGACCATCTTCTATGCTGACATGGCTGATGTTGGCATCGCATTCACCAATTTCAGCTGCAATTTTTGCCAGCGCACCGCGTTCGTTATTCACCATGACTACAATGCGGCTGTCAAAGCGACGGTTTAATTCATCTCCCCAACTGACATCAATCCAACGATCTGGTTCTTTGACTTGCATGCGTTTGGCATTTTCACAGTCGTCTGTGTGAACAATCAATCCTTGATCGCGCTTGAGCTGTCCGATAATGCCGTCACCCGGAATCGGCATACAACATGGCGCCAGTTGTACTGAAATACCTTCACTGCCATAAATGATGACAGGATCGCGTTTGCCGGATTTTTCTCCAGCCAGTTCTTGAAATGGAATCGATGACGAATCGTCTTCTACCAAATCTAATATATGACGCGCTACCAGCGCTGCCATACGTTTGCCTATGCCAATATCGGTATATATTTCATCCAGAGTTTTGGCCGTGGATTCATTGAGTAATTTTTCAATTAAGCTGGAAGGCAACACTGGATTGAGGTGAACATCCAGTAGTGCTTGCGACAGCAATTGTTTACCTAGTTCAGTGGACTCATTGAGGTTGATGGTACGTAGATAATGACGTATTGCGGATCGTGCTTTACCTGTCCGCACATAGGTTAGCCAGTTCGGTGTTGGACGAGAGTTTGGCGAAGTAATAATTTCAACGATATCGCCGTTTTTTAACTCAGATCGTAACGGCACTGGTTCATGATTTATGCGTGTAGCGATTGCCTGATCACCAATATCTGTATGGATGTTATACGCAAAATCTAGTGCTGTCGCACCTCGCGGCAGCGCAATAATTTTTGATTTTGGTGTGAAGACGTAGACCGAATCAGGAAACAAGTCGATCTTCACATGTTCTAAAAATTCTGCCGAATCACCGGTTTGTTTTTGAATATCCAGCAACGATTGCAACCATGCATGTGTACGCTGTTGCAGATCCGTCAGACTGCCTTCTTCATTTTTATACAGCCAATGTGCAGCCACTCCAGATTCTGCAACGTGGTGCATATCTTGAGTACGGATTTGGAATTCCACCGGCGTACCGTATGGGCCGATCAAGGTCGTATGAAGCGACTGATAGCCATTCGTTTTGGGAATGGCGATGTAGTCTTTAAACTTGCCTGGCATGGGCTTGTACAGCGCGTGCAAGGTCCCCAGCGCAAAATAGCTATTCGGGAAATTATCCACAACAATACGAAAACCATATACATCCAGCACTTGAGAAAAACTCAGGTGCTTGTCGTGCATTTTGCGATAAATACCATACAGCGTTTTTTCGCGGCCATATACCTGCGCATTTAAGCCACCGTCTTTAAGCGCTGTTTTGACTGCTTCCATAATCTTGTTGACGACTTCGCGTCGGTTACCGCGCGCTGCTTTTACTGCTTTTGATAAAGTGCGGTAGCGCATCGGGTAGAGATGCGCAAACGCTAAATCTTGTAGTTCACGATAAATATTATTCAAACCCAAACGATGTGCGATTGGCACATATACTTCCATCGTTTCGCCTGAAATTCTGCGCTGCTTTTCTGGCCGCATCGCACCTAGCGTGCGCATATTGTGCAAGCGATCGGCAAGCTTAACCAAGATCACGCGTACGTCGCGCGCCATCGCCAACAACATTTTGCGGAAGTTTTCTGCCTGCGCTTCTATCTGACTCTGGAATTCAATTTTTTCCAGTTTGGATAAGCCATCGACCAAGGAGGCCACCGGGGCGCCAAAGCGCTCTATCAGTTCTTCTTTTTTTACATCCTGATCTTCCATCACATCATGTAGCAGCGCAGCCATGATCGCCTGTACATCCAACTTCCATTCGGCGCAAATCTCCGCTACCGCAATGGGATGTGAGATATAGGGTTCACCAGATTTTCTGATTTGCCCAAGATGCATCTCATCGGAAAAGCGATACGCTTCTTTGACCAATTTAAGATCAGCAGGCGATAGATATTCTGCAAGACGATTGGTTAAGTCAGTGATGGATGCGACGCCAGTAACAGGTGCGCGTGGTGCAGGTGTTTCTGCTATGGAGGATGAGGCAGGAGCGATATTTTTTTTGGAAGAACTTGCAGAGGGTGTTGCAGATGAACTTGTGGATACAGCCCGTCGTGAGATTACTTTCTCAGCAGCGGAGGCGGGGAGCGAAGAATTAGTTTCAGTAAGATTCATTCTGTCAGGTTCCCGGCTCCAGGCCGCTTCATGGTGTCGTTCTGTACAGAATTAACCAGGTACTTTTTTCAACATTTCGATACCGATTTTGCCTTCAGCGATTTCACGCAAAGCGATTACGGTTGGTTTGTCTTTGGAGTCTACTTTTGGAGTATGACCTTGCAACAGTTGGCGCGCGCGATAAGTCGCACAGAGCGTCAGTTGAAAACGGTTAGGGATATTTTTCAGTGAGTCTTCAATTGTAATACGTGCCATCTTTTTTCCTTCTATTATGAATTGGCATGAATGCCCAATTGGGCAAACAGCGCTGCATTGCGGGTTGCTTGCTGTGCAAAGCGACAGCGAGTCGCTTTAACAACGGCATTTAATTCTGCTAATGCCGTTGCAAACTCTTGATTAATAATAACATATTCGAACTCAGGCGCGTGCGCCATTTCGCCGCCGGCAGCTAGAATTCGTCTGGTAATGATATGTGGTTCGTCCTGTCCCCGTTTTTTTAGCCGCTCTTCCAGTGCAGGAATCGATGGCGGGAGGATAAAAATCCTTACCGCGTCAGGGAATTGCCGTTTAACTTGTTGTGTTCCTTGCCAGTCAATTTCTAGCAAAATATCGGTGCCAGCTTGCATTTGACGCTCGATCATAATCCGGGAGGTGCCATAGTAATTTCCATGTACTTCGGCGGACTCTAGAAATTCTCCCTGTGCTTTGCGCTTTAGAAAGTCTTCTGCCGAGGTGAAATGGTATTCCCGTCCGTCTTGTTCACCCGGGCGTGGTGGGCGAGTTGTGTAAGAAATCGAGAGCTTAATTGCTGGCTCTTGTGCCAGCAAGGCATTTACCAAGGTTGATTTACCAGCACCGGATGGTGCTGCAACCATAAACAGGCTACCTGATGTTGTGGTGGATGTTTGCATAATGGCTCACTGGATTTACTTAATAAAAAATTAAAATTATGGGGGTATATCGTAAAATCGACCTTAATCCCCAGTAATCATATGGACATAAAAATATACGGGTAGCAGTATATGTAAATAGTAAAATTCATTAAAATTCACTCAAGGTTCTGAACTTGCTCACGCATTTGCTCTATCAGTAATTTTAATTCCATTGAGGCATCGGCCAGTTCTTTGAGGGCCGCTTTTGATCCCAGCGTATTTGCCTCTCGGTTTAACTCTTGCATCATAAAGTCCAGACGTTTGCCGACTTGTCCGCCTTTTTTCAAAATATGTCTGGTTTCTGTCAGGTGAGCAGATAAGCGAGCCAGTTCTTCTGCGACATCAATACGGATGCCATATAGCGTTACCTCTTGGCGAACGCGATCCAGCGCTTCTTCCCGGGTGATGCTTTGGTTGCTGGCGTTACCCACGTGCTGGCCCAAACCTAGCGCTTCTTCCATGCGACTTGTGGCTTTTTGTTGGAATTGCTGAACAACTTGCGGCACCAACGGGGTGATTCGCAGCACAATTGCCTCCATCGCCTCAATCCTGTCGGTAAGCACCAATGCCAGCGCTGCGCCTTCACGCTCACGGCTAGTAATAAAGGCATCCAGCGTGGAGCTGATTCCGCTAGTAATCACGGATTGCAAAGCCTCCGCATTAATTTCTGCTTCTTCAATCACGCCGGGCCAGCGCAGTAACTCATTGCTGGTCAGCGGTGCCGCATTGGGAAATTGTTGAAGGATGCTCGCCTGGAACTGAGCTATTTGCGATAAAACGTCTGCATTCAAGGCTTTGGCATTACCGCTACTGGTTTTTTTGCCAAAACTGAAGCGGCATTCCACTTTTCCTCTGCTTAATTTGCGGGAAATCGCTTCGCGGAAGATTGGTTCTACCGAGCGGAAATCATCGTTAATCCGAAATTGTAAATCTAAAAAACGCGAGTTGACGCTCTTGATTTCGATAGTAATCGTGCCTGCATCGGTTTCTTGGGTGCTGGCGGCGTAGCCTGTCATGCTATAAATACTCACGTTATTTCCTTGGTATGCTGTATGTTTCTGGACGGACATCTAATTTTATTATAAAGCTTACGCCAAACCTGGATGGCGCCGTTTGCTTGCCTTGTTCGAGATTCGGGCTATTTTTGCTACTGCATGTTAAGGACACAATTTTGTATAAGTGTTAATGATTTAGAGTTTGCAGTTTTTTGATACTGATAATCAAAGCTACTGCGCCACCGGCGAAATAGAAGGAAGGCTAGCAACAGGCGATCTGTCCGATGTTGACTCGAGCTCTATTTAAGCTCACTAATTAAGCTAATTAATTGGCGAACTAAGAAGCAACTAATGCAGCAATCAGCGGATTTGCTTTCTCGATATCCTTTACAAAATCACCAAACATCAACACAATCCCTCATATAAATGGATATAGGACGATATGGCCGCACAAAATAACGCACCCTTGCCGGACGGGCTGGAGATTGCTGGATACCGCATTGTAAAGAAAATTGCCTCTGGCGGGTTCAGTATTGTTTATCTGGCGTCTGATGAAGACGGTAATGCCGTCGCTATCAAGGAATATTTACCTAGCTCTTTAGCTTTGCGACAGCAAGGTGAGTTAGTGCCTTCCATTTCATCAGAAAATCTGCCGATTTATCGCATTGGTCTCAAATGCTTTTTTGAAGAAGGCCGGGCACTGGCGCGTATCGCACATCCTAATGTGGTCAGCGTGATCAATTTTTTCCGTGCGAACGAGACGGTGTATATGGTGATGGCCTATGAATCAGGCCGATCATTGCAAGAACATATTTTGCGCCGGCGCGACAAAGGCGAAAAGCCCTTGGTGTCGGAGCGTTTTATTCGTCGCATGTTTAATCTGGTGATGAACGGCTTGCGAGAGGTGCACACCAATAAATTGTTGCATCTGGATTTGAAGCCAGCCAATATTTATTTACGTTTGGATGGGACACCAATTTTGTTGGATTTTGGTGCGGCGCGCCAAACTTTAAAAACAGACTTGCCTAAGCTATACCCGATGTATACGCCAGGTTTTGCCGCACCGGAGTTGTACTCTAAAAATGGTAATCTGGGTCCGTGGACGGATATTTATAGCATCGGCGCATCTATTTTTGCCTGTATGGTTGGCGCACCGCCACAACCTTCAGATCAGCGTAAAAATGGCGACAAGATGGAGAACCATTACCGTAAGCTGGATGGTTTGTATTCGCCAGAATTGATCGAGGTAGTGCGTTGGTGTCTGAAAATGGATCCGCTGGAGCGTCCGCAAAGCGTGTTCGCTCTGCAAAAAGCTTTGCAACTTCAAAAGCAACCGCAAAAAGAATTAAGCATAGTAGAAAAAATTAAGCTCAAAGTAACGACCTTACTCAATACAGTTAAAAATAGAAAAAATGAGAACGACGATACAACGATACAAGACCATACCTTAAATTAAGTGCAGTTTTTTATCGATGTAATTCATCCTCTTTGCTATGCAATATATAAACTAGTTTGATCGGAGGGTAGTCAATACTCTTCATGGTTACTCACCCTAAACAATAGTAATTACCACTACACATCTCATGCGTTTCTCTGTTTATCAAGAAAGTCATATCGGCGGTCGCAAAGTCAATCAGGATCGCATGGGATATAGTTTTACCCGCGATGTCATCCTGTTGCTGCTGGCAGACGGCATGGGCGGTCATATCATGGGCGAGATGGCGGCAACGATTGCCATGCAAACAATAGGCAATTTGTTCCAGCAAAATGCCCATCCGATGATAGGACGGCCAGAGCGGTTTTTGGAGGACAGTTTTTTCGCTGCACACCAAGAAATACATCGGTATCGGGAGATGCACAATCTGCCTGAAACACCACGCACAACCATCGTTGCCTGTCTGATCCAAAATGGCTACGCCTACTGGGCGCATTGCGGCGATTCGCGCTTGTACTGGATGCGCCAAGGGCAAATTTTATTGCGTACCAAGGATCATTCACGGCTGGAGACATTGATCGCACAAGGCAAGGTTGATCCGTCAGAACGCCATACTCATCCTGATCGTAATAAACTATTTAATTGCTTAGGTGCGCCAAATGCGCCGATTGTGGAGCTATCGCGCAGAGCAACTTTGCAAGCTGGTGACCTGCTGTTTTTGTGTTCAGATGGTTTATGGTCGGTACTGCCAGATCATATGCTGGCGCAACGCCTGAATGACCATACTATCGTGCGCGCTGTACCGGAATTGATTCGGTCTGCCGTCGATATCGCTGGCAAACAAAGCGATAATGTCACTGCGTTAGCAATGATGTGGGAGGGCGATGATAAGCTTGAAGATTCCTCGATTATCTCTACCAATACTTTACCCATAGGATCAATTACAACGACGATACAGGCGCCCCCACCCGGCGATGCAGACAATGCCGAGGCCGACGCGTTTAACGAGGTAGAAATAGAAAAGGCGATTGCAGAAATTCGCAACGCAATTCATAAATCGTCTCGCGTGACAACCAAGCCCTGATGGAATTTGTCGCTAACTTGGCCTAAGTCCTCGTTATAAATTTTCTTAAATTTCACTCATTTTTATTTACTACTATGCCTCAATCAAATCGTCCTAGCGGACGCTCGGCCAATGCCCTGCGTCCTGTTGTCATTAATCGTCACTTCACCAAACATGCCGAAGGTTCGGTATTGATTGAGTTTGGAGATACGCGTGTGATTTGCACCGCCAGTATTGAAGATAAAGTGCCCGGTTTTTTAAAAGGTAAAGGGCAGGGCTGGATGACTGCTGAATATGGCATGCTGCCGCGTTCAACACATACCCGCATGGATCGTGAAGCCGCCAAAGGCAAGCAATCCGGCCGCACCCAAGAGATACAGCGTTTGATTGGTCGGTCCTTACGCGCAGCGTTTGATCTGGAGGCCTTTGGGGAGCGCACCTTGCATATCGATTGCGATGTAATTCAAGCGGATGGCGGTACACGTACTGCTGCGATCACCGGCGCAATGGTTGCGGCGTATGATGCTTTTTCAAAACTGGTGGAGCGCGGTGCGATTGCCGCCGTGCCGGTCAAACATTTTGTGGCAGCGATTTCTGTCGGTGTGTATCAAGGGATGCCCGTGTTAGACCTGGACTACCCCGAGGACTCTTCTTGCGATACTGATATGAATGTCGTCATGACAGACCAAGGTCAGTTTGTTGAAGTGCAAGGCACGGCTGAAGGTGTGGCATTTGATCGCGCTACCATGGATTGTTTGCTCGATTTAGCGCATGAAGGTATTACGGATTTAATCGCATTGCAGAAACAGGTCTTAGGCTTGTTGTAGTCAGCGGAGTCTCGATTTTATTGATGTAAATATAGAAGGGAGATTTAATATACTCCCCCTTATTTTTATAAAATATGCCTTATTGTCCAGTAGTTATCTGGACGATTAAAATATACTCGTGATGAGTATATTTTTTAGATTTGCTCGTACCTCCGATTTAAATGTTAACAGACCCTCCTCTGAAGATGTTTTATCTTAGTAAAAAAATCGTAAAATGAATGCCAAAAAAATTGTCTTAGCCTCGAATAATCAAGGCAAACTCAAAGAGTTTTTCCACATATTGTCGCCACTAGGCATCACGCTACACGCACAATCTGAATTTGATGTGCCCGAGGCTGAAGAACCGTATTTCACCTTTATTGAAAACGCCCTCACCAAAGCTAGGCACGCTGCCAAATTGACGGGTTTGCCCGCTTTGGCAGACGACTCAGGGATTTGTGTGAATGCGATGCAAGGCGCGCCAGGTGTATTTTCTGCCCGGTTTGCAGGAGAACCTAAATCTGATCAGCGTAATAATGCACACTTGATCAGTCAACTGGCCGCCTCAACGGACAAATCGGCATACTACTATTGTGTGTTGGTGTACGTACGTTCAGAACATGATCCGCAGCCGGTTATTGCAGATGGACTTTGGCATGGCGAGATCGTGGCTGAGCCAAAAGGTAATAATGGTTTCGGTTATGATCCGCATTTTTGGATACCGGCTTTAGGTAAAACCGTGGCAGAACTCAGTCCTGAACAAAAAAGCCTATGGTCGCATCGCGGACAAGCTTTGCGTGTGCTGCTAGAGAAGTTAAGATGATCCCGATCAAGCCAATTGAATTACTGACGCCGAAGAAGAAAACTGTCGATCTTTCGTCTGTGCCGCAAGATGTTGTCAGTCATTTTTTGGGAGCAGGGCAGTTTAATTTTACTAGCCTGCCACCACTATCGCTGTATATCCACTTTCCTTGGTGCGTCAAAAAATGTCCTTACTGCGACTTTAATTCGCATGAGGTAAAAAGTAGTTTTGATGAAACCATGTATCTGGACGCCGTGCGTGCTGATTTAGAAGCGGCCTTGCCTCTGATTTGGGGGCGCAAGATTTACACCATTTTTATTGGTGGCGGCACGCCTAGTCTGATGTCAGCAGCAGGTTTGGATCGCCTGATGTCGGATGTCAGAACGCTGTTGCCAATTGACGGCGCGGCTGAAATTACAATGGAAGCCAATCCGGGTACGTTTGAGGCCGAAAAGTTTCGATCCTATCGTCAGAGCGGTATCAACCGCTTATCGATCGGTATTCAGAGTTTTAACTCACAGCATCTGCAAGCGCTGGGGCGCATTCATGATGGCGATGAGGCCAGGCGCGCCATCGATATCGCACAACGATATTTTGATAATTTTAATCTCGATCTGATGTTTGCACTGCCAGGGCAAACCTTGGAGCAGGCAAAGTCAGATGTCGAAACCGCGATTGCCTGCGCACCGCCACATTTGTCGCTCTACCATCTGACGCTGGAGCCGAATACCTACTTTGCTAAATTTCCGCCAGTGATACCCGACGATGATCTGAGCGCAGAAATGCAGGATTTGATCCAGACCAAAATGACGCAAGCTGGTTATGGTAATTACGAAGTCTCTGCCTATGCCAAGCCAGGTAAAGAGTCACGTCACAATTTAAATTACTGGAACTTCGGCGACTATCTGGGTATCGGTGCTGGCGCCCATTCCAAACTTTCTTTCCCGCATAAAGTGGTGCGACAAGTCCGTTATAAGCAGCCAAAAACCTATATGGAAGAGAGTCTGCGCGGGGTAGCTGTGCAAGAAAGCGTTGAGATACAGCGCCATGAAATGGGCTTTGAATTTATGCTCAACGCTTTAAGACTAAATCAGGGTTTTGCCGTCAATCTATTCAATGAACGCACAGGTCTTTTACTTAATGATCTTGAAAAAGAGTTATCGATAGCAGAGCAAAAAGGATTGATTACCCGGGATCATCAGTACATCCGTCCAACCGAGTTGGGGCGACGTTTTTTAAATGATTTACAGACCTTGTTTTTAAAAGACCAAGAGTGACAGCGACAGCTGATTGTTCTTTATTCGCATGCTTTAGGGTTATTACAAGCTCACTGTTGTGAAAACAGTCTTATTCATGGCTTACTTAGAACAACACTAGACTAATACTTAAAGTAAAACGTTAAATAATATTGCAATTGATTAATTTTCAACTTAGTATTTAAAGCTGCTTACGACTTATGTAAAAATGTTTTTCTGCAATGAGCTAAAACCTCATTGCATCAGTTTTCGTAAGATCAGGCAGCAGAAAGCAAATAGAAAATCCAACTAAGATCAAAAATTGTTTATATGACCAATGCGACTGGCCTGACGTTACCAATTTCTCCACTGACTCCGATCGTTAACAACAAGCAGCAACTAGTTGCTTTGAGCGTTCATTTTGATAACGCTGTCCTTGCAAATTCTTTGCAGTTATTACATCACTTTAAAAGTAGTGATTTTTTTGATGAGTTATCCTCGCTGTCGCTCCTTCTCCCTATCGATGACGTCATTGCATTACCAGCAGATATTGATGCTCGTATTGCCGCCTCAAAAATAATTTTGTGCATTCCAGAGGCAAGTTGTAATAGCCCTGATGCACAAACCAAACTGAACTATTTAGTGTCTAAAGGTGTGCAAATTGTCGTCGACGATTTTGCTTCTCAGACTACGTTAGTCTGGGATGGATCTAGTACTGTTTGTGTCGATTGCACCGCTGGCGTACCCATGTCAATAAAGCTTTGGTTAGCCAGTTTAAGCAAGGGTCTGCATATCGCTAAAAATGTGAATACAGCAGCGCAATTACAAGCAGCGTCCGATATAGGATTTAGCTCGTTTTGCGGCGACTATGCCTTTAATCCTGCGCCGAATAATAAATCAGGCGACGCAACTGCCAGAACCCGTTTATTGAAATTGCTCGGATTAGTATCTCGCGATGCAGAGTCACGCGAGCTGGAGGAGCTATTTAAGCAAGACACCACCTTGTCGTTTATGTTGTTTAAGATGGTTAGTTCTGCCGCATTTGCGCAGACAGTCAAAGTATCGAGCTTTGGGCAGGCCATTAATTTGCTCGGGCGGCGGCAATTACAACGATGGTTGCAGTTACTGTTGTATGCCCGTCCTAGTGATAATAGCGGCGCACTTAATCCTCTGATGTTGCGCGCTGCATTTCGCGCCAGTTTGATGGAAGTGATTTGCCAAAAAAATGGCGGCAACAGGGATCAGCAAGATAGTGCTTTCATGGTCGGTATGTTCTCTTTACTGGATACCTTATTTGGAAGCCCCCTAGCTGAAATTTTATTGCCATTGAATTTGATCGATGATGTGTTGGCCGCCCTGTTAAATCACGATGGTGTTATGGGCGCGCAATTGCAACTTGTTACTCAAGCGGACCGCATCACCGCCAATCTTGATGCTGCAACATTACAAAAAATTGGCCTTGATGCAGAGATGTATTACGACAGCCTGACCAAGGCTTATGTTTGGGTTAATCAGGTTTGTCAGGACATGTAGATGAAGTCACGCGCGAACACGGGTAATCTGAACAGTGATCTGGATAATGATCTGAGTCTGGGCGCGGCCTTGGGTGAGGCCGTGTTGTGCCTGGATGGCCATTCTTTAGAGACCGAGTTGACGCGGATTGTTCAGGCTATTTTCAATACGTCAGATGCTGCTTACGTTCAGCAAGTGAGGTCCGCGGCGGACGTGAGCAATGTTCAACAGTTGCAGTCCGCTGTATCAGCAGAAGCGTTTTTTGTTCTGAGTGGCAAAAACGGAATTTATAATGAAAGTGATATCGCAAAGCTTAATAAACTAGCCGAATTGACGGCGCATTTATTTGCTTCTAAAGCACAACTAGACCAACGTTATAAAGCCTCAGCAGAAACCCAATTACAGCAATCGCAAATTCTCGATCAAATTCATGAGTCCGTTATTACCATGGATTTGGCTGGATTTATTATCAGTTGGAACCGTGGCGCAGAAATGTTGTTTGGTTATAGCGCAAACGAGGTCATCGGCAGAAATATTTTATTTTTGTATGAAGATGAAGAGTTAGACGGCCTGCGCTTGTTTGATTCTTTTTTGGAGCAAGGCGGCCGTCAGATGGAAGTTCGCCGGCGCAAAAAATCAGGTGAAGTTTTTTGGGCCAGTCTAAGCTTATCTCCATTATGTGATGCCAACACTCAACCTGTGGGAATTATCGGTTATTTAAGCGATATCACTGAACGTAAGCACGCAGAAGAGAAAATTAATCATCTGGCTTATTACGATCTCCTGACCGATTTACCTAATCGCACTTTGTTTAAAAAATTAGTTGATAAGGCATTGCTACAGTCTCAGCGTAATAACTCTATCGGTGCTTTATTGTTTATTGATCTGAATCGCTTTAAGCCAATTAATGACACTCTAGGACATGCGATCGGTGATTTATTACTTAAACAAGTAGCAGAACGATTTCGCGTAGCCTTGCGCGAAAATGATGTGATCGCTCGTTTGGGCAGTGATGAATTTGCAATTGCGTTGTTAGAAATCCCACAGCATTTTCATGCAGGTTTGGTCGCGCAAAAATTATTATCAACTTTAGATCATGCCTTTTTTGTTGATGGGCAAGAGCTGCGCATAGGCGCAAGTATCGGTATCAGTATTTATCCGCAAGATGGCATGGAGGCGGACAAACTTTTGCAAAAGTCAGACATTGCCATGTTTAAGGCGAAGCGCAATGCGGAGCGCGCTAGTGGCAGTTATGCTTTTTACGACAATGAAATGAATCGTACGATTGCCGGACGATTATATTTGGAGTCGGGTTTGCGTCGTGCGCTGCAGCACGGAGAGTTTTCTCTTTTATATCAACCGAAAATTGATATCAGTAACGGTCGTGTGATCGGTGCAGAGGCCTTGATCCGATGGAATCATCCAAAAAAAGGATTGATCCCACCAGCAGAATTTATTCCAATCGCCGAAGAGACGGGATTAATTTTGCAAATTGATGCATGGGTTTTAGAGACCGCTTGTGAGCAGGCCAGGCGATGGCAAGATTTGCATATTTCGCCACTACGCATTGCCGTCAATGTGTCAGCTAAAGAGTTTTCTTCTACTTTGCCAAGTCGGGTTAGGCAGGCGCTATCTTTTTATCAGATATCACCTGCGTGGCTAGAGCTGGAAATCACTGAGAGTATGTTGATGCATAGTGCCGAAAGCGTCATCACGATCATGGACGAGATTACCGCTCTAGGCGTGACTTTATCTTTGGACGATTTCGGTACTGGGTACTCTAGTTTGTCTTACTTAAAACGGTTTCCTATCGATACTCTTAAAATTGATCGTTCTTTTATTCAAGGCATACCAAGCGACAATGATGATTGTGCAATTGCTGACGCAATTATCAGTATGGCTAAAAAACTCCGTCATAAAGTAATTGCTGAGGGCGTAGAAAATTGGGAGCAGTTTTCTTTCCTTAAAAATGCAGGCTGCGATGAGGTGCAGGGATATTTGTTTTCCCGCCCCGTGAATCCCGATCAACTGACGCCGATGTTAGCAAGCGATTTTTGTTTTTCAGTCGAAACAGATTTACATAAGTGAATATGAAGAATAATTTGACAAAGAAAAATGCCTCAAACCGACAAAATATAGCTATAATAACGGGCTTGGAGGGTTGGCAGAGCGGTTGAATGCACCAGTCTTGAAAACTGGCGAGGATGAGAGTCCTCCGTGAGTTCGAATCTCACACCCTCCGCCAAATTTGTATGATAAATAAAATAAAAATAGTTGGAACAAATCACAAGCCCGCGTTGCTCTAATGAGAACGCGGGTTTTTTTATATGTGTTTAGTTTTTAATCTATGCAAAGCATGGATGTTAAATGATGGAGATAAACCAGTTTATGGCTACAGTTTTCCAAAGAAAATTATTGCGTAAGGTCAGAAGTTTTGTCAGCAGTTTATTAATAATTAGCTTGTGTGCATGTGTGACGACTTCGCCGCCTGTGGCAGTGGTCACCCCTGTGATTCCAGTTGCGCCAATTTTTAAAGTGCCTAAAACAATACGCATTGGTTTGGCTTTAGGTGGTGGTGCGGCCCGTGGCTTTGCACACATTGGCGTCATCAAGGCGCTGGAATCGCAAGGCATTGTGCCGGATATCATTGTTGGTACCAGCGCGGGTAGTGTAGTTGGAGCGATGTATGCAGCGGGAAACAATGGTTTTGCGTTGCAGAAAATGGCTCTGGATATGGATGAGGCAACGATTTCTGATTGGTCTTTACCTTTATTCGCCAAATCTAGCGGAGTTCTCAAAGGAGATGCCTTGCAAAACTACGTGAATAAGATGGTAGTGCAGGTGCCGATTGAGCGCTTGAAAAAGCCATTTGGCGCCGTAGCAACCGATTTACATACGGGTTTGCCTATTCTGTTTCAACGCGGGAATACCGGGTTGGCAGTCCGGGCATCTTCTGCGGTACCGGGCGTATTTCAGCCCGTTAGAATTAATGATAGGTTATATGTGGACGGTGGCTTAGTTTCTCCTGTACCAGTACGGTTCGCCCGTGAGATGGGAGCCGATTTTGTGATTGCTGTGAATATCTCTTCGCAACCGGATGCGCAATCCGCCTCTAGTTCGCTGGATGTGCTGCTACAAACTTTTACCATCATGGGGCAAAGTTTGAATCAGTTTGAATTAAAGAATGCAGATGTAGTGATCCGACCTGACTTGGCGAGTATGAAGGGTAATGATTTTGCCGGTAGAAATTTGGCGATATTGGCAGGTGAGAAGGTAACCATGTCGATGATGACGGATATCAAACAAAAAAT
The DNA here is from genome assembly GCF_040544445.1 of Undibacterium sp. GrIS 1.8. Classification (NCBI taxonomy): domain Bacteria; kingdom Pseudomonadati; phylum Pseudomonadota; class Betaproteobacteria; order Burkholderiales; family Oxalobacteraceae; genus Undibacterium; species Undibacterium sp. GrIS 1.8. The sequence continues at coordinate 79,823 of NZ_JBEONQ010000017.1, forward strand.
CCGCATGATGCAAGATAGATGATTTGCATACTCCCTGTTAGTATATTTGGTCGTCCATATATAATGTGGACGTTGAGCCAATATTCTTGATATTGATGGGGAGTATGTGTTTTTTTGAAGTATTTTAAGATGCTAAGCGGGAGCATCCAGGTGCTGCGCGATGCTGGTTCTATTAACTCAATTTCGCTCAATTCTTTTCGTCATCGTTAATTCTTCTAGCGCCGTTAAAGCGTTTTTTCCAATAAGCTATATCCATGCTTTCTACTCTTACCTGACCACCAGCTGAGGGGGAGTGAATAAACTTGTTGTCGCCCAAATAAATTCCCACATGTGAGAAGCCGCGACGCAATGTATTGTAAAAAACCAGGTCGCCGGGCTGTAAATCTTTTTGGTCAATTTTTTCGCCAACTTTGCTGATCTCGTTCGAGGTTCTTGGTAAGTCTGTCCCTAGCGCGTCTTTAAATACCAAACGCACAAAACCGCTGCAATCTAAACCATTTTCTGGCGTATTACCGCCGCGTTTGTAACGGATGCCAAGCATGTCCATTGCTTTAATCGTCAGGTTAGATGCGCGTTCACGCAGTTCTTGCAGTTTGGTGTAAGCCGTAGATGATTCGGGGAAGGGGTTGTCGGCGCTGAAGCTTGGACTGCAAAAAGAAAATTGCAGAATGCTTGCTAGAAGTAGGGATAAGACTAATTTCACTTTCCTGGGAGAGCGGGAAATTTGTATTAGCATTGTTGCACCTGGTTGGAAAAACCGACCAACTGTAAATGATCTTTGTCGGAATGTAAACCTTGCTTTTGTAAAATTAGCTAAATGATATTGTTGAGGCTATCAGTTAAAAGGTATCGAATTTTTTATAATATTTCTGCTTTATTATTCATTTTTATTACTAATTTGTTTGCTCAGAATAAGCTTGTAAGCGGGCCTATTTTAAGTGGGTCTACTATCAAAAGATCAAAACTGTTTTTATCCTTAATGAATGCAGCTTGACGTACAATTCGAGCACATTTTAACCAAGAGGTACCTATGCAAACTAAACCTGTATTAACTTTAGATGACGTCAAAAAAATCGCAGCAGCTGCAGAGACAGAAGCGAAAACCAATGGCTGGGCGGTAGTGATTGCGATTGTTGATGATGGTGGCCATTTGATGTGGTTGCAACGTTTGGACGGCGTCGCACCTATTTCCGCACACATTGCACCAGCGAAGGCGACGACGGCTGCACTTGGTCGCCGCGAGTCTAAAATTTATGAGGACGTTATCAATAATGGACGCTTCTCTTTTTTAAGTGCTCCTTATATTGAGGGAATGTTAGAGGGCGGCGTGCCTATCGTCGTTGATGGTCATTGTGTCGGTGCAGTGGGCGTATCTGGCGTTAAGTCGTCTGAAGATGCGCAGATTGCAAAGGCCGGTATTGCTGCCTTGGCACTTTAGTCTGAGTGTAATTTAATCAAATACTTGCTCGCGGCAGCCAATTGCGCTGCCGCTATTTATTTCAGCATGGTTATCTACGCTAAGAGTTGTTTGTCTGGCAGGTTTAGCCAAAAATGCTCGCGTCTTTACCTCATTTTCTGGCGTTCTTGGTTTGCTTGAGGGGTGCTTTTGCGCTATAATTCGAGGGTTTAGCTAATCCAAATCCCGTCGTAGCGCATACCAAATCCACAAATCTCCTAAAATCGTCTCACACTACGCGCTACATTCGCGTGGTTCCTGAACACGGTTGTTTTGGCGCGGCGTAGCGACGGTAACAATACAGGAGTTACCCTTGCTGCCATTTCCGCAGTCTTTACGTCCCAACCAAGATGCTACGGCCATTCTTGCTCTCGCGGACGGAACTATATTCACTGGTGTTTCCATCGGCGCTGAAGGCCATATATCAGGCGAAGTTGTTTTCAATACATCCATGACCGGTTATCAGGAAATTCTGACTGATCCAAGTTACAGCTCTCAAATCGTGACTCTGACTTATCCGCATATCGGTAATACCGGTATCAATTCAGAAGATGTTGAGTCCGACAAAATTCATGCGGCTGGCCTGATCATTAAAGATTTACCTTTGATGGTGTCTAACTTCCGCTCTGAACAATCTTTATCTGACTATCTTAAATCGCAAAATATTGTTGCGATTGCAGGCATTGATACACGTAAGCTGACTCGTATTCTGCGTGAAACTGGCGCCCAAGGCGGCGCAATTTTAGTTGGTAATGATGCGACTAAGGCGCTCGCTCTGGCAAAATCTTTTCCGGGTTTGTCTGGCATGGATTTGGCAAAAGTTGTTTCTACCAGCAAGTCCTATTCATGGACAGAAACTGAATGGACTTTAGGGCAAGGTTACGGTCAACTGACCGACCCAAAATTTCATGTGGTCGCATTTGATTTCGGTGTTAAACGGAATATTTTGCGGATGCTGACAGCCCGTGGCTGCAAAGTAACCGTGTTGCCAGCCCAATCAACTGCTGCTGCTGTATTGGCCTTGAATCCTGACGGTGTATTTTTATCCAATGGCCCTGGCGATCCAGAGCCTTGCGATTACGCGATTGCTGCAGCTAAAGAATTGATTGAAAAAGGCATACCTACTTTTGGTATTTGCCTCGGTCATCAGATTATGGCGCTTGCTTCCGGTGCCAAAACGCTCAAGATGAAATTTGGTCATCATGGCGCTAATCATCCGGTGCAAGATTTGGACACTAAACAAGTATTGATCACGTCGCAGAATCACGGTTTTGCAGTTGATGTAAATTCACTGCCTGCTAACTGCCGCATTACACATGTCTCTTTGTTTGATGGTTCTTTGCAAGGCTTTGAACGTACTGATAAGCCAGCATTTTGCTTCCAGGGACATCCAGAGGCATCACCAGGTCCGATGGATATCGCCTACCTGTTTGATCGCTTTACTAATTTAATGAGCGCAGCAAAAGCGCAGGCAAACGGAGAACAATAAAAATGCCTAAACGTCTCGATATAAAAAGCATCCTGATTATCGGTGCTGGCCCTATCATTATTGGTCAGGCTTGTGAGTTCGATTATTCCGGCGCTCAGGCATGTAAGGCTTTGCGTGAAGAGGGCTATAAAGTCATTTTGGTTAACAGCAATCCAGCGACCATCATGACTGATCCTGAAATGGCTGATGTGACTTACATTGAGCCAATTACCTGGCAAGTGGTAGAACGCATTATCGCCAAAGAAAAGCCAGACGCCATTTTGCCTACGATGGGTGGTCAGACCGCCTTGAATTGCGCACTCGATTTGCACAAACACGGCATCCTGACCAAATATAATTGCGAACTGATCGGCGCTTCACCAGAAGCAATCGACAAAGCAGAAGATCGCTCTAAGTTTAAAGATGCGATGACCAAAATTGGTTTGGGTTCTGCCCGTTCCGGCGTCGCGCATAACATGGATGAATCATGGGAAGTGCAGAAGACACTCGGTTTTCCAGTGATTATTCGCCCGTCTTTTACTATGGGCGGCACCGGCGGTGGTATTGCATATAACGAAGAAGAGTTTGAGACTATTTGCAAGCGCGGTTTAGAGGCGTCACCTACTAGTGAGTTGCTGATTGAAGAATCAATGATCGGCTGGAAAGAATTTGAGATGGAAGTTGTACGCGATAAAGCGGATAACTGCATTATTGTTTGCTCTATTGAGAATCTTGATCCTATGGGAGTCCATACCGGTGACTCAATCACGGTAGCGCCTGCGCAGACACTGACTGACAAAGAATACCAAATCATGCGTAACGCCTCGCTGGCAGTTTTGCGTGAAATCGGTGTCGATACTGGCGGCTCTAATGTTCAATTCTCTATCAATCCTGCTGATGGTCGCATGATTGTGATTGAGATGAATCCGCGTGTATCCCGTTCATCTGCCCTGGCATCGAAAGCAACAGGTTTTCCAATTGCGAAGATCGCTGCCAAATTGGCGGTTGGTTTTACTCTGGATGAACTGCGTAATGAAATCACCGGTGGCGCTACCCCAGCGTCATTCGAGCCGTCGATTGATTATGTCGTTACCAAAATTCCTCGATTTGCTTTTGAAAAATTCCCGCAAGCAGACAATCATCTGACAACGCAAATGAAGTCGGTTGGCGAAGTCATGGCAATCGGTAGAACTTTCCAGGAGTCTTTCCAAAAAGCCTTGCGTGGCTTAGAGGTTGGCGTTGATGGGATGAACCAAAAAACGCTGGATCGTGAAGTTATCGCAGAAGAATTGGGCGAGCCTGGTCCTGATCGTATCTGGTATGTCGGTGATGCGTTTGGTCTTGGCTTTAGCTTGGAGGAGGTACATCAGCTGACGCATATTGATCCGTGGTTCCTAGCGCAGATCAAGGATATTGTCGATATCGAGCTGTGGTTAGATCACCAGAATCTGGATGAGCTAGATAAAGAAGTGTTGCTAAAGATTAAGCAAAAAGGGTTCTCTGACCGTCGATTGGCAAAGCTGCTCAAGACTACGGACACTGCGGTGCGTGAGCGTCGCCATGCCTTAAATATTCGACCAGTCTATAAACGTGTAGATACTTGTGCTGCGGAGTTTGCAACTAAAACTGCTTACATGTATTCGACTTATGAAGAAGAGTGTGAGTCTGCACCGACCGATAAGAAAAAAATCATGGTGTTGGGTGGAGGTCCAAATCGTATCGGTCAGGGTATTGAGTTTGATTATTGCTGCGTCCATGCGGCTTTTGCGATGCGCGAAGATGGCTATGAGACCATCATGGTCAACTGCAATCCAGAAACGGTTTCGACCGATTACGACACATCCGATCGCCTGTACTTTGAGCCTTTGACTTTAGAAGATGTATTAGAAATCGTCGATAAAGAAAAACCAGTCGGCGTGATTGTGCAGTACGGCGGACAGACGCCATTGAAATTAGCTTTGGATTTGGAGGCGAATGGCGTACCGATTATTGGTACATCGCCAGACATGATTGACGCAGCTGAAGATCGCGAGCGTTTCCAACAAATGTTGCATAAGCTTGGTCTGCGTCAACCACCTAATCGTACAGCGCGCACCGAAGCCCAAGCGTTGGAGTTAGCGCAGGAAATTGGTTATCCCTTAGTAGTTCGCCCATCCTATGTGTTGGGTGGACGTGCAATGGAAATCGTACACGAGCAACGTGATCTCGAGCGTTATATGCGTGAAGCAGTCAAGGTGTCGCATGACTCACCGGTATTACTTGATCGCTTTCTGAATGATGCAATCGAGGTCGATGTTGATTGTATTTCTGACGGCGAACACACCTTCATTGGTGGCGTGATGGAGCATATTGAACAAGCAGGCGTGCATTCTGGCGACTCTGCATGCTCCTTGCCGCCGTATTCACTTGCCGCAGAGACGATTGAGGAATTAAAGCGTCAGACATCATTGATGGCGAAAGGCTTGAACGTTGTCGGCTTAATGAACGTACAGTTTGCAATTCAACAGCAAGATGGTAAGGATGTTGTGTTTGTTCTGGAAGTAAATCCAAGAGCATCTCGCACAGTACCTTACGTATCGAAAGTCACTGGTTTGCAATTGGCTAAAATTGCTGCACGTTGTATGGTGGGTCAGTCACTGGCTTCTCAAGGTATTCATAAAGAAGTTGTGCCGTCTTACTTCAGTGTAAAAGAAGCGGTATTTCCATTCGTGAAGTTTCCTGGTGTGGATACGATTCTTGGTCCAGAAATGAAATCCACTGGTGAAGTGATGGGCGTCGGTAAAACTTTTGGTGAAGCCTTCGTCAAGTCACAACTAGGTGCTAGTATCAAACTACCAACCTCTGGCAAAGTTTTCCTTAGTGTCAAAGGTAGTGACAAACCACGCGCAGTAAAAGTAGCTGGTGATCTAGTTGAGATGGGATTTGCTGTCGTAGCGACTAAGGGCACGGCTGCAGCGATTGCAGCAGCGGGTATCCCGGTCAGTACGATCAATAAAGTGGCCGAAGGCCGTCCGCATGTCGTTGATATCATCAAAAATCATGAGATCGCTTTGGTGATTAATACCGTAGAAGAAAAACGTAGTGCGATTACGGATTCCCGTGCTATTCGTGTATCTTCGCTTGCAGCGCGCGTACCAACCTACACCACGATTGCTGGTGCGGAGGCTGCAGTGCAAGGTATGCGTCATCTAGATGAATTGCATGTCTATGATTTACAAGGTCTGCATAAAACCTTACACTAAGCAAATAGCTTAAACTTCGATACAGAGGTCACAGACGGTGTCCAATCCGGATGCCAGATGTGGCCTCTGTATTTCTACTTTATGAGTGTGAATGAAATGAGTACAGTACCTCTTACCAAATTCGGCGCGGAACTGCTTAAGCAAGAATTACATAATTTGAAGACCAAAGAGCGTCCAGATGTAATTAATGCGATTGCAGAAGCTCGCGCTCAAGGCGACTTGTCTGAAAATGCAGAATATGATGCGGCTAAAGAGCGTCAAAGTTTTATTGAAGGTCGTATCGCCGAGCTGGAAGGCAAGCTCAGTGCGGCGCAAATCATTGATCCGACAACTTTAGATGCAGAGGGACGTGTGGTATTTGGAGCGACCGTGCATTTGGAGGATTTAGATAATGAACAGAAAGTCAGCTATCAAATTGTAGGCGACGACGAGGCAGATATTAAACTCAGTAAAGTATCAATCAGCTCCCCAATTGCTCGTGCATTGATCGGTAAATATGTTGGCGATATCGTTGGTGTGCAAGCACCCGCAGGTATTCGTGAATATGAAGTATTAGAAGTGCTGTACATTTAAGCAGAACAAAAAAATGGTCAGCACTATATAGAGCTGACCATTTTTAAATAAATAAAAATATTATTTAGTATATTGAGCGCAGAGCTACTTAGTTTTATGGCGTTATCACTTTAATGTGATCAGGTATTACCGAGGGCTGATTTTTTGACGCTAGTTTGACGTGGTTTAGCACGTTTGATTGAGCCGCCCTGAGTTACCCGCTCATTACCCTTTACCATGACTTTTGAGACACTAGGTTTTTTGGTGCCACTTGCGCTAGGTTTGACGATAGTTACCTCGCGCATACCTTTGCCTTTTTTGACTAGTTTGGTTTCCTTAATGCCGTCTAACTTAGGACGGTAAATAACCAGTAATTTGCCAATATGCTGTACCGGCGCAGCTTCTAAAGAGCTACAAATGGTATCGTACATGGCAATGCGTGCTTCACGATCATCGCCAAACACACGTACCTTAATTAATCCATGAATATTAAGGCCAGCATCGATTTCCTTCATCACGGCAGGCGATAAACCGGCTTCACCGATCAATACGATGGGTTTCAGTGCATGGGCTTCAGAGCGCAGTTCGCTGCGTTCAGCGGGCGTGAGTTTCAACATATAAATTCCTTTAAAAGCAGTATTTTACGCGAATGGCAAAAAATAAATTCAATCAAAATTGGGTGCACGATCATATTAACGATCCTTATGTCAAATTGGCACAAAAGGAAGGTTATCGTGCGCGTGCTGTTTACAAGCTCAAGGAAATCGATGAGGCTGAAAAATTAATCAAGCCAGGTCAAATTATCGTCGATCTTGGCGCAACCCCTGGTAGTTGGTCGCAATATGTACGCAATAAACTAGCCGGTAAAGACGGTGGCGGCATCTTGGGCGAGATTTTTGCGTTAGATTTGCTGCTAATGGAACCGATTGCAGATGTTCAGTTCATCCAGGGAGATTTTCGCGAAGCCGACGTGCTGAATCAGCTAGAGGCTAAATTGCTGGGGCGCAAGCTTGATCTTGTATTATCAGACATGGCACCCAATTTATCAGGCAACTCCACAGTGGATGCGGCGCGCATTGAATACATTATTGAATTGGCGGTTGAGTTCTCTAATGCGCACTTAAAACCCTCTGGTGCTTTGCTAGTAAAATGTTTTCATGGACCTGCTTACAACACGATTGTAACCATGTTTAAAACACAATTTAAAACTGTCATCAGCAAAAAACCCAAAGCCAGCAAAGACAAGTCTTCTGAGATTTTCTTACTCGGAAGAGGTTTAAAGAATAGTTAAAAAGCAAAAAGTAATAATTTATATGTTAATTCGCTCTTGATAATTACCAAGAATGACAACATATGCGCTCTAGCAAGCTCTATCTAATACGGGTATGATGCAAAATTATTGTGTGTACAGGCGTAGTTCTACGTCCAAGGAGTTCTCGTGAATAATATGTTTTCAAAAGCGGCGATATGGGTAGTCATTGCCTTAGTGCTGTTTATGGTATTTAAACAGTTTGACAAAGGCATGTCTGCTAACACTGCCTCTATGCCGTATTCCGAGTTTCTGGATGAGGTTAGGGCTAAGCACATTAAAGATGCAACGATTGATGATGCCAATCGTACTGTTACAGCGACTACGCTGGATGGTAAAAAGGTCAAATCACAACTCACGATATTTGATCGTGGTTTAGTAGGTGATCTGGTAAATAACGGCATTAAATTTGATAACAAGCCGCCTGAAGAGCAGTCCTTCCTGTCCCAAGTCTTTATTTCATGGTTCCCAATGCTGTTGTTAATTGGCGTTTGGGTGTTTTTCATGCGTCAGATGCAAGGCGGCGGCAAAGGTGGTGCATTTTCATTCGGTAAATCTAAAGCACGTATGCTGGACGATACCAACAACAATGTTTCTTTTGCTGATGTCGCAGGGTGTGATGAAGCGAAAGAAGAAGTTGGCGAAATTGTTGATTTCTTGCGCGATCCAAGTAAATTCCAAAAGCTCGGTGGCCGCATTCCACGCGGTGTTTTAATGGTTGGTCCACCGGGTACAGGTAAAACTTTGCTGGCTCGTGCGATTGCGGGTGAGGCGAAGGTACCATTCTTCACTATTTCTGGTTCTGATTTTGTTGAAATGTTTGTTGGTGTTGGTGCTTCCCGTGTCCGTGATATGTTTGAAAATGCTAAGAAGCATGCGCCGTGTATTATTTTCATCGATGAAATTGATGCTGTCGGTCGCCACCGTGGTGCCGGTATGGGTGGTGGTAATGATGAGCGTGAGCAGACATTGAACCAAATGCTGGTTGAGATGGACGGATTTGAGGCTAATTCCGGTGTTATCGTAATTGCAGCAACTAACCGTGCTGACGTCCTTGATAAGGCTTTATTGCGTCCTGGTCGTTTTGATCGACAAGTCTCCGTTGGGTTGCCAGATATCCGTGGCCGTGAGCAAATTTTGAATGTTCACATGCGCAAAGTGCCTATCAGCACTGACGTTAAAGCCGATATCTTGGCACGTGGTACCCCTGGGATGTCAGGCGCTGATCTTGCCAATCTTGTCAACGAGGCAGCTTTATTTGCTGCGCGTCGCAATAAGCGTATCGTTGAAATGCTTGATTTTGAAGATGCTAAGGACAAAATTTTCATGGGGCCTGAGCGCAAATCTATGGTCATGCGTGAAGATGAACGCCGTAATACGGCTTATCACGAATCTGGCCATGCTGTTGTCGCTAAACTTTTACCAAAGGCAGATCCAGTTCACAAAGTAACTATCATGCCACGTGGTTTTGCATTGGGTCTGACATGGCAGTTGCCGGAGCATGATCCGATTAGCGGCTATAAAGATAAAATGCTGGAGGAAATTTCCATTTTGTTTGGCGGTCGAATTGCTGAAGAAATTTTTGTCGGTCAAATGTCCACTGGTGCATCGAACGATTTTTCACGTGCAACTAAGCTGGCTCGTGCAATGGTGACCCGCTTTGGTATGTCTGACAGCATGGGCGTGATGGTGTATGAAGATAGCCAAAGTGAAGGTTACTTTGGTGGTTCGTCAAAAACGATTTCTGAAGTGACACAGCAAAAAGTGGATGCGGAAATTCGTAATATTCTGGATACACAATATGCCCTGTCCCGTAAATTGCTCGAAGAAAATCGTGATAAAGTCGAAGCAATGACTAAAGCTTTGTTAGATTGGGAAACGATAGATGCTGATCAAATCAATGACATTATGAGCGGCATAGATCCACGCCCGCCAAAGTTAGGTCAGTCAACACGTAAGACTCCGACAGATACAACGTCTGGTGGCGTATCTCCAAACGCGGCGGCACCAGCTTAAATATCAATTAATAGTTTGACTTTAATTTAGGGTGAGAAGGGATTCTCGCCCTAATTTTTTATATTCATGAATAATTATTTCGAATGTGGTCGATATCGATTTCCGTTACAGGGGTCACAGTTTCGTCCTTTAGTAATGGGAATACTCAACATTACGCCTGACTCATTTTCAGATGGAGGGCAATTCCAGGGATTAGATGCGGCGCTCTCACATGCGGAGCAGATGATACGAGATGGTGTAGATATTATTGATATTGGCGGCGAATCCACTCGGCCAGGTGCAACGCCTTTGTCGCTCGATGAGGAGTTGAGCCGGGTTATGCCAGTGATTTATGCTTTGCGTGATTGTGGTAAACCTTTATCCGTCGATACCTACAAGACACAAGTAATGCGAGAAGCCATTCTTGCAGATGTTGATATGATCAATGATATCAACGGCTTTAGAGCACCAGGCGCTATCGACGTTGTTGCCAAGGCTGATGTTGGCTTATGTGTGATGCACATGCAAAATACGCCGTCAGATATGCAACTGCAACCTGAGTATGACGATGTAAATACTCAGGTAACTGATTTCTTAGATACGATGGTGGCCGATTTATTAAATGCTGGAATTGCGCCTCAACGTATTTGCCTTGATCCCGGATTTGGCTTTGGAAAAACCTTGCAGCATAATGTGGCAATGCTGAAAAATATAGATCAGTTTCAAGCCAGATTTGGTATGCCTATACTTGCTGGTTTATCGCGTAAATCGATGCTGGGAGCAATCACAGGGAAAAGCGTAGAGCAGCGTCTTGCCTCAAGTATTGCTGCCTCAATCGCAGCCGTCGCCAATGGCGCGAAAGTTTTACGAGTGCATGACGTAGCCGAGACCGTCGATGCGTTAGCCGTGTGGCGCGCGTTATCAAATTAAAGAAAGAAAATAAAAATGACGAGAAAATATTTTGGTACCGACGGTATCCGCGGCAAAGTTGGCGTCGCACCAATTACCCCTGATTTTGTAATGCGCTTAGGTTATGCTGCCGGCAAAGTGTTAGCGCAACGTGGACATAAAGGAGAGGGTAAGCCTGCTGTCTTGATCGGTAAAGATACTCGGGTGTCTGGCTATATGCTAGAGGCTTCTTTAGAGGCAGGATTTGCTGCAGCTGGAGTTGATGTGATGCTCTCAGGGCCGATGCCTACTCCTGCTGTAGCTTACTTGACCAGAGCCTTACGCTTGTCGGCTGGTGTCGTGATTTCTGCCTCACATAATCCTTATTATGACAACGGGATTAAGTTTTTTTCTTCGCAGGGCAATAAATTACCTGATGAAGTCGAGCTCGCAATTGAGGCCGAGCTAGAAAATGGGATGGACTGTGTTAGTTCAGATTTACTCGGCAAGGCGCATCGTCTGCGTGACGCAAATGGTCGCTATATTGAATTTTGTAAAAGTACTTACCCCAACGAATTGGATTTGCGAGGACTTAAGATCGTAGTTGATTGTGCACATGGCGCTGCCTATGATATTGCCCCGCATGTATTTCATGAATTAGGTGCTGAAGTTATCTCTATCGGTAATCAACCGAACGGTTTTAATATTAATGACCAGGTCGGTGCTACCGCGCCAGATGCGTTGGCTATTGCCGTCAGAGCGAATCATGCAGATATAGGTATCGCTTTGGATGGTGATGCTGATCGCCTCGTTATGGTGGATAGAAACGGTAAAATTTATAATGGCGACCAGCTGCTTTATTTGATGGTGATGGATCGTCTTGCAATTGGTTCAGTTCAGGGTGTGGTTGGTACTTTGATGACCAATATGGCGGTAGAGTTGGCATTGCAGGATTTGGGCGTTGGTTTTGTCCGGGCTAAAGTGGGCGACAGATACGTGCTGGAACAAATGCAAGAGCGTGGCTGGATGCTAGGTGGTGAAGGTTCCGGACATTTACTCTGCCTGGATAAGCACACTACGGGCGATGGTATTGTCTCTGCGTTGCAAGTTTTATCTGCACTGCGTCGCAATGGCAAGACCCTAGATCAAGGTTTTGAACATTTGATCTTATTCCCACAAGTTTTACTCAATGTTAAAGTGCCTGCCGGATTTAACTGGCAGAAAAATGAAGCGGCTGTTTTAGAAAAACAGCGCGTAGAAGCAGAGTTAGGTAATAAAGGGCGAGTATTGATTCGTGCCTCGGGTACTGAGCCATTAGTGCGAGTTATGGTAGAAGCAGTTGATTTAGAAATGGCCAATAAATTTGCTCGTAGACTAGTTGACTGTATAACACCTGCCTGATTTATTAGGACTTACGTAAAACCGCCCTAGCTGCGTTGCAGCTCCTAGCAGTAAAGATGTACTATCTTTGTCGCTACGCCTTACTGGGACAATTTTGCATAAGTCCTATTTATATTTGAATTTGTGTTAGTCGCATTATTGAATATGGAGGCGATACCATGTACTATTCAGCCTTCAGTTTTTTTATATTGTTTGGCTAGTGCAGCGAATAATATACGTGCTAAATAATACAATAGCACTTCAGAATTTGATTGAATTGAATCCTAGTATTCTGTACCAGAACACTAGATTGTTATGACGAGCATCATCATTTCATAATAAGTTCACATATTTCTCCCGCGCGTCGGTAGCTCAGCTGGATAGAGCAATGCCCTTCTAAGGCATGGGTCGGGGGTTCGAGCCCCTCCCGACGCACCAAATAACGCGAATATAATCAATGAGTTGCAAGTTTGTGCTTGTGACTCATGTTTTATTTGTGTCATCCTTTATGTTCCATGTACCCACTGTGTACCCCGATTTGCGGAATACTCCTAAAAATGGGCTAATTTTTAATTGATTCTAGATAACCGCAAATTGGGTATCTATCTTTGGAAATTCCGAAGATGCGGCAAACCCTCGTCTGATTTCAGACTAGGGTGCCATTGCCAGTGCTACCTTTATCTATTGCTTGTCATTGGAAACGGTTTCCAGTTGTGGCGTTACAGAATGTGACAGCGCGTTACGCTTCTAAATTTTCTATTCGCTTACCTGAACACATCGTCCACTCTATTAGTGTCGCGGTTTTCCGTAATGCAAGCGCAACGCTCACGTATTGATTTCAACTTTGCGGAGCCAATTCCTTTAATAGCCAATAGCGTCTCATCGGATGCGGCAGCAATGCTGTTCGGCGTGTCCAGGCCATCGGCCAGATAGATAAATTTAGGAAAGAAATATTGGACAATTTTTTCTGTTCCACCATGTTTATCGAGATACTCATGCCAGTCGCAAGTAGACAGCATGTTACGTAGCTTGTCGATGCGCTTTTCGATAGCATCGTTTATTTCAACTATTCCCCGAATGGCAATAAGAAACGGCAAATATTCGCAAGGCAAAATCGGCCCAATGGATGAAGCATGTTTTCCCTGTGGAAATTCTGGCATGTCAATTCCCATTTCTTTGAAGGTTTTTGGTTTTGGAAGCCAGATACCCTCCCACGGTTCACGAGCAATTTGCGGTTGACGGCCATCGATTTTCAGATACAGCTCGTCATGCCGAAGCAAAACACGAAGCGGAGTGCGCAACTGTAATGTGGCACTAAAACTTAATCCCAAGTAGTCCTCATTCATCCAACTTGGTATCGGTGTGTTTTGCAACTCTCCCATCGTGAAGCGGACACGCTCCAAAGCCGAATTCAATGGCTTCGGCGTATTTTCGCCTTGTAGAATCAGCCTCACTGGGTTTGTTGCATTCTCATTACCTTCTTTTTTAAGAAATACTCTCATTTGGTTAGCAATTCTTGGCTGTGAGAATTGGTCAAGGTATCGAAGATTAAGGCGGTTTAGCTCGTCCCATCCTTCGTCGTTCCTCCCATCAAGCTGAAGGTACATCGGAAGGCGTAATCTATCTTCTATCATGAGATTTTCAGCACCTTCTGCGGAGTATGCTTTACGCAACTTTTCGCAAGCCTCAATATATTTTTTTTCTCTTTTTAATGCGGTCGCTACTTTCAAGAGATTGCGCGCAGCACTGGAAAATTCAGTATTTACTTCAATATGTGGCATTCCTGCAATCTCTGTCGGTGCGCACGTTCTAATTGCTTCTTCAATCCTCGTGATTTCAGCTTCAGCCACATCAAAGCCATCAACCTTAAGAGAAAATTGACTGGCTTGCTTTTGCGCTTCCTTCAAGCAATCCCGTGCTACGCCAATCCGGGAAATTTGTGTTTCTCGGTTCTTGCTTTTCCGTGCTATCGCGATTGATTCATTTACGACCCGGAAACAGCTTTGAATACACATAAGTATGGCATGTTTATTGTCTGCGCTGAAATGCGGTTGGTCTTGTCCGCTTCTTTCGGGACTTTCAATCTCTTTCCTCTGCAATTCGAAAGATGTTGGTTGAGCCTTATCTGGCACGTCTTTGATGCTGGGGTCAGCTAATTCGTTGTGGGGTAGCGAGCGGGTTTCGTTCTCTACTGCAATAATGCTCGCCTCAAAGCTATGCAAGTCAATCGGCTTAATGGCTGAAAATTTCGCTACGATTTGTTTGAGATATGCAAGTTCGCGTCGGACGATACTAAACTTGTGTTCGCGTGTGCCTCTATCTATGGAGTTATTTGCGATTCCAAGAGATTCGTTCATAATTCGGACCGCGCTCTGTGCACGAATTTTAGCCTCTAAAACATCGTCCTCAGAAAAATCCTCGCTATGTTTGGCATCCGTAATCTGTTGGATTTTCTCTGGCTGTGGCATTAACGTTGGCAAGGACGGTTGCGTCAAGTTCTCAGTCCTTGCACCGAAAATCATTCCTTTGAACTTGTTGATGATGCCCATGGTATTTCCTCCGATACTTCATCATTACTGAAATCACTCGCCAGCACAACAGTTCAATTGGTGGATTCAATAACTTTCTGTACGCAGACTCACGCTGGTGCGTTTAAACAAACGACACAATTCTTTCACAGGACTGTTACGTCATTAAATCTGATGGCGCAAAATTGCGCTCAGTGAACCCAAGCATTCCCCATCATTTAAGACCGTCACTTTGGCGGTGCAAAATTGAGCCGTGAAAACCTCAGTTTGGTACATGCTCACTCGCCCTAATTTTGGGGGCAGTGCAATCTCAGGTTTTCTTAGGTCGCCTCGAGCGCGGGCGAGTGCATGGCACGGAAACATATCGTGCAACGTTGCACCATTACACACCGGCGCGCGGGCGCGTACGTCTCCGCAACTTTACGGAGATTGAATATAGGGTGCCTAGTCGCGCGCGCGGGCCTGTACTGCTCAGTGAACCTTAGCAAACCTTAGCATTTACCAGACCGTCAGTTTGGGACAGGCTATCCAATTTCCCGACACTCCCGAATATTAATTCGCCCTAGTTCAAGTCAAGTCGCTCTAGGTCAAGTCGAAGCCCCCGTTTCGGGTGTCTCGGTCGTCGCCCAAAAATTCGGGTGATGCTATTGTGCCTTACCCTTGACGTAACCTTGGCGTACATACTCCCCAGCGCCACATCTGGCAACGTTGCCAGGTGCGGACTTATAATTGCGGTAATTCGGGTTTATTTCCGAACAATAAACAGCCTTCCTTCTATGAAAACGTGTTCGGAAAATTCCGGCTATTCTGCGAACCAATGCGGTGTTATTTTTCCGCTGAACCTTAAGAAAACACAAGATTCTTGATTCCATAAAATTGTGGAGGCGGTGGACGCGGTCTCCGTAAAATTGCGGATGTCGCCGCGTGAGTATCGCGTTTCAAACGCGGTACTACCGTGTGACCGCGTTGCACCGCCTCAATTTTGAGGTGGTTCATTGAAGGTCAAGATTTCAAATCCTACCCTTATGGATTTTAAAGTGGATAGGGTAAGTTACATTTCAAATGCTGCTTGCGTTCACCTTTGAATTATCAGTTTCTCACCAATAAAAAACCAGCTTGTCAGGCTGGCCAATCTCTTTAATCATCACTTGGTTAATTCCCTCAATACGTCCCTGCAATCCCTCGCCATGAAAGCCACGCCACCAGCGCACCGGATACGCTCCAAGAAAATAGATTGCTCCGGTCTTAGTTTTCCCTTCTCTGCCTTTACTTCCACGCCAAGCAATCGACCATCTTTTAACTGGCCTATCACATCAGGGCAGCCAACCCAGCCAAAGCGAATAAACCGAGTGCCCACCCTCACGGCTCCGCTATTCATTCTTTCGCACCATGCAACCATTGAATGACCGCGCAATGTCATTAAAACTTCCACCAATGCGGCGGCTTCAGGCTTGGTATTGGTACGCTTTACATTCAATTCATCGCCAAACAAGTCCGTCATAAAGCCACACCTAAAAATCTGAACGGGTGCGGGGGGTGCGGATAAATGCCTGTTTTCGTAAACTCTTCTAATAACTCTCTATGTAAAAGTTTTTGAAATAGGGGGTAGAAGCGCACCCCCCCGCACCCGCACTAATTGATTGACGTTGATTAGTGCCATTAATAGCCACCTTTCCGGTTTGCGTAACTTTTTACATCATCTTCATGGCGTAAATCAGTCAGGCTTAAACCGCACCAAATACGCTTACCATGTGACTGTCTAACACTGTAGCCACGCTCCCCCAATCGTCGCCCAAGTGATACCGCACTGGCTGGCCTTAGGCCGTTATCAATGCTCCACAATTTATAGTTGGCGTATAGGTCTGTTGTGGATGTTTCGCCAAATTTATCCACTGTCGTACATTCACTTAACCAAGTGCCCGTCAAGTCTTGGTCGACTTGGTAAGCATCAGTAGCTTGTCGAATCGTTGCAGGCGTTACGCTTAATCCGACACGTTGCCAATCAATGCAGCCTTGCACCATCCACGCCAAAATATGCGGCGTTTCGGCTCTTAGCTTGGTGAGTAATAGCGGGTCTCGTTCATCAGGCGCAAACGTTCGGTTGAATGGTACTAGCCTTACCCGTCGCCAGATACCGTTATCATTGCCGCGCACAATGGGCTTATGATTGCCCGCCATGACCAGCTTGAAGTTAGGCGTGAATTGAACAGGCGCGGCATACAACTGTCGAACGGCCATACTATCGCCAGATACCAGGCTCTTCACCAGTGATTCTGCCAGCGCGGTATTATCTTCAGTCTCCGAACAGATAACTAATCTTGCACCAATTAGAGCGGCTAGGTCAGGCGTTGCACCACCAGCAGCCCGTTTGCTTTCGCTCAGTGTTTCGGATGCAATGGCGCGGCTGTAATCGCCTATGATGTGTTTCAATACTTCGATAAAAACACTCTTGCCGTTTGCGCCATGACCAAAGCAAAACAAGAATATTTGCTCTTGTGTTGAACCCGTTAAAAGGTATCCGCAAAACCGCTGCATCCAGTCAATTAATCCTTGGTCGCCATTAAATACTTGGTCTAAGAATTGAAGCCATCTAGCGGCCTTTGTAGCGTCTCCGATTGTTTGCGCGCCTAGGCTCTTTGTGATGTAGTCCAAAGGAATGGCAGCCCGTATAGAGCCATTGCGAAGGTTAATTATTTGCGTCGAGTTATTGAAGCCAATGATGAAATGGTCAGCGTCAACATTGGCCAGTGGCAGGCGTATATCTGCGAAGTCAGACAGCATCGAGACGGATGCAATTATTGTGCGTTGTTCCTGGCTCTTCCTTGACCACTTAGCGAAGTGTTCGGCATCGCTCGCAAACCCGACACCTTCACTATATATTTGATTTGGCAGCTTGGCAGCGATAGAGCGCACCCCGTCGCCACCATTCCACGCCCATGATGAACCATTCCAGATAATCCATGATTGCGCGTCGTGTACGTATTTAAGGCGGTCACCAGCCACATCATATAAGCGTTGCGCGTTGCCCAATTCGGTCAGTGGGCGTGTGTTGGCTGTACCGTCGCGGGCATCACAACTATATAAAAGTGGTTGCATGAATGGCGCAATCTCACGCGAAGTTAAATCTAATTCCGCTAACAGTTGCAGGCGTACCGCTTCCAGTCCTTCCGCTTGGTGTAAGTCGTTAAAATCACCCGACTCGCTACCATCAGAAAATACAGGCATCACCACCACGGCAGGCGAACCAGCAGCGGCGGCGGATTGGGCATACTCTAAACCTTTGCCGTGTTCGTCTAAGTCACCAGCCACCCGCAATAATGAATCTGGATAGTGAAGCCTTAAGTCAGCAGCCACCATCGCCAAATTAGAACCTGAATATCCAATGACCACAGTTTCATTAGTCGCTTCGTGAATACTGCAACCCGTCGCCCAACCTTCAACCAACACAAGCGGCGAACCGTTTGCTGGCTCGCCAATAAATAAGCGGCCACCTTTCATTTTTCCCTGATACAGAAACTTCTTGCTGGTATCTGGTCGGATAGTTTGCAAGCACTGTAATGTGCCATCACTAGCGAATACAGGCAGCACGATAGAGCCATCATTATTTTGGCGCGCGTGATATGGGGTAATTTGCTTTAGTGTGATGTAAGTGTGTTGTGGGTCTATATCAACGGTCTTGCTATAGATGAGCAAAGCATTACCGGCAGCTTGGGCATATTGCGCGGCTCTTTCAATATCGGCTTGCTTGCGTTGCTCGTCGGCTTTCGCTTTGGCTTCTTTGCGTTCTGTCAGGCTCGGCGCTGGTGCGTTCGCGTCTCTCAGTTGCCAAATATGAGATGTGCCTTCACGATTGCACCCAAAGGCGGCACCCGCGCCATCAGGATACAGTTTGCACCATCCAGCGGTATCGGTGGGTTTGCCATTGGCCGAAAAACGAACCAGCTTACCCGCAACCATCCCCCTTTCGGGGTAGGTCATGCCAACACTGGTAAAGGCATCGAGTAGGGAGGCGCAGAAAATAACGTTATCTTTCATTATGCAAACCTCCACGCGGTTACTGATAACACCAGCGCCATGATTGCAATCTCTGGTGATACTGTCGAAGTAATGCGGATTAGCAGTAACTTGGAGCGCGTCATTTAGCACCCTCAAAGGTTTTTTGAATCGTCTCAGGTGAGAGGAAATAACGGCTTATATATCGCGCTGGTGCTTCGGGTGTTGGAGCGGGTATATCCCAAGAATCAACAGGCCAGCCTAAGCCCTTAAGCGTGAATACAACGGCAGATAATCGCCAACTTCCCGTTTGTTCCTCAAACTCTGGGTGGGTGAATGTGCGGCTGGTCAATAGCATTGATAAACATTTTGCGGGTAGGGTATTTGGTGTCGGCCAAAGTGGGTTAAACTCAGGCTCAGGCAAGAATGATGTTTGCTTAAACCCAGATGATGCTTGGTGGCTGTCTGGGTTTTTCATTATGCGGCGCTCCCGTTTAGCAGGGCGGCGATTTCATCCAGTGGCCAAGCAAGACGGCCATTAATGCGGATTGGACGAATCGGGCCATTTTCTAAACATGCCCATTTTCTGAGGGTTTGCGGTGCTCGGTTTAATGCTTTTGCGGCCTGTGCTGTATTGACAGCTTGGCGCAGTGCTTGAAGTGTTTGCATTTCTATTCCTTATCGTTGAGTAACGATTGAGGAATCTACGCATGGCAACCAATGCTATCGGTTGCGGCAACCATTGAAGCTATATTCTATGCGGGTTTGCGGCGGGTTTGCGCAACCAGGTAACGCAACCTATTTTTTGCCGGACTTCACGAACGAAGTAAATGCGTTGGCTTTTGGCGGGGCGGCTTCCTTCAATTTTTTTGAAATAAATTGACGAGTTACATTGTATTTTTGAGCCAATTTACTATGTGTCATATCCGGTTCTTTGCTCTCCCTTATAAGTTTCTCTACTTCGAGTTCTCCCCAAGTGTACTTAGTCCGTGCTTTATCAACGATAGGTGGCGAGGTCGTACATTCCATGGGCTGAAACGCTTCGACTAATTGAGTATCGCCAATAGTGATGGCATAGGACAATGCTTGTTGTCTGTAATGCTCACGTCTTCCATAAATTTCTCTCTCTTGATTTTCATCCATGCCAACATCAAGGCGCGGCTCGTCATAATCTTGGGCTGGATAGGCAATTTCAAATATTGCGCGGCTTTGAATTAAATAGGTCGCTTGAACATTTAAAGCATTTGCTGCGTCATGCTCACGGGGTGTCAGTCCAAATTGGATTGGCCGTTCAAGCATGGGCTGGGTTAATTCTCTATCTGCAATTGGAGCATGTTCTCTTAGCCAATAATGCGCAGGTGGTATAAGTCGCTTTAAGTCTTCAAGTGCAAAATTGCGTAAGCGTTGGTCTGAGTTCATGCGCCACCCCTTCAGGTGTCAGCCTTCAAAATAGGGGCATCAAGCAGGCAGTGAAGGTCGCCGCTTTTCGTTCCGTCGAACTAGCTTGATGCTTAAAACTAATTTAGTGTTTGCGGAGTTCTTCCTGAATAGTTTTTTTAATCGCGGACTCGATACTTTTCGCTTGTAATGCTTGCTTCAGAGTACGTCATTGTGTTCATGGTGTTACACGGCGATTAAAGTAGAAATTACTGCTCGACTTACTTTAGGTGTTCCGGCTTTGCGCGCTTTCCATAAATCATAAGCGGCTTGTTCTGCTATCCATAAGTCTGCGCGCCCGCCATTTTCCACGCCTAGCCAGCCTTCCAAACGCAATGCCATTTCAGGTGAGATGGCAGCACGGCCATTCAGCACGCGAGATAGTGCCGCGCGCGTTACTCCTAGCTGTTCAGCGGCCTGTGTGATGGTCAAGTTGAGCGCAGGTAATATATCTTCCCGCAGGGTTTCGCCTGGGTGTGATGGGTTAGGCAAATGCATAGATTTATGCTGCAACTGCCCGATGTACACCTAGCTTTAGGCCGGCCGCATCCAATACCGCAAGTAGTGTTTTTATTGTTGGGTTACCAGTCGGTGATAGGGCGCGATAAAGACTTTCACGCGGAATGCCTGCTCGTTCGGCAACGGCAGCCATGCCTTGCGCCTCCGCTACGTGCCGTAAGGCCGCTAGCAGTGCTTCACGGCCACCATCTTGGTCAGCTTCTTCCATTGCAGCGGCAAGGTATTCATCCGCAAAAGACGGGTCTTCGCGTAGCAGTTCAACTACTGCATCATCATGTGGTCTGGATGTCTTGTTCATGGTGCATTTCTCCTATTCCAATCTTTCAGGTACGTTATAGCAGTATCAATATCGGCCTGTTGTTTACGCTTGTCGCCACCGATGAGCAGTAACACCAGCTTTCCACCAGTTCTCGTGTAATACACACGATAACCAGCGCCGTGGTCGATTCGCAATTCCCAAACGCTATCTCCAACGGGTTTGCAATCGCCAAAATTACCGGCTGCCATTCGCTGCAATCTTACTAAGACACGCGCGCGGGCTTGACGGTCAGCAAGGCTTGCAAGCCACTCTTTGAAAGGGTCTTGCCCTTCTTCGGTTAGATAATCTGTTATTTGATACATGGCATATTGTGGATTATACGTTACAAGTTAAAAAATTCAAGGTACGTTACTTTATTGCTCGCAAACCCACCTGTACTGGCACAAAATCAATTTGCGCTTGTTCCAATATCCATGATTCAATTTTGACATGCCACATGCGTAACAGGTCAATCGGGCGGCGGCGGTAATGTTTCTCGGCCAATGCGCTTGGCTTATGTCCTTGAATTTGCGCCACTACGCCAGTCGGTACTTCCACCCATTCTGACAGTGTTCCAAATGAACGGCGTAAGCCATGCAACGAAACATGCGGTAAGCCTGCCATCTGTAACGCCTTTGTGTGGGCAATGCGCGGCTCGGTAATGTATCCACTGGCGGCGGTCGGGCTGCTAAATACCCATTCACTGCGGCGGGGTAGGGTGGACAGAATGTGTGATACATATGGCGTTAATGGAATGGTGCGCAATCCTTCCACCTTGTCGCGTATGGTCATGCTGTTCCATTTAAAGTCGATGTCGTCCCATTTTACAATCGCCAGTTCGCCACGGCGTGCGCCAGTAAGTAAGAGTGATTGTAAGTAAGCACAAATTACAGGGTTTGCAATTTTGCGAACGGCGGAAAACCAATCGGGCAATTGCTCACGCTGCAAACAGTCGCCTTCTTTCGTCTTGCTGGATGGGATGATGTCTTTTACTTCGCTGGTTGTGCAGCAGTCGGCATGGGCAATGTTTTTGTATTCTGAATGTTTTGCGCACCACTTAATAAATGTCCGAAATTTACGGAATGCGTTATGTGTAAACGTCGGGCGCGTGGTGCATTCATTCGCTAGCCAATCAAGAACGACGGGCGCGGTTATTTCGTGCAAGGGTTTGCTTAATAGGTAGGACAGCGGTGCGGGCTTGGTCGTGTTTTTACCAACTTTGCAGGGCTCTCCGCCTGCATTGGCGACGGTGTTATGGTCGATGCGGTATTGCGCTCCCCATTTTGGGTGAGGTATGGCGAGGTAAGTATCCCAAACATCACGGGCAATTAAGTTACGCCTATCGTGTTCGATTGCTTCTTGCTTCGATTTGGACGTTCTTGCCGATTCCTTGGCATCACGCGCCATTTGCGCGGCTTCCAGTCCATCTGCTTTTACTTGGCGTGGGTCTTGGCCATTGTCGATAATAACTTTCAGGCGGCGCGCTTCAGCTCGTGCTGTGTCAATTGTCCATGTGCTTGGTGAGCCGATAGTGATACGGATGACCTCGCCGTTTAACTTGGCTTGAAAAATATAGGCTTTACTTGCCTTGGACGTGACCCGCAAACCCAAACCGTGGGCTGTAGTGTCCCAAAGGAAAGACTGATTTTGTCCACTTTCACATGAAAAGTCGGAAATACGACCAGCCGTAAAATTAATCTTTGCCATTGTGATGTACTCCGTATCTGTACCATGTACCCGCCATGTACCCCGATTTAGAGTATATCAATCAATTCTAATCAATACAATAAAGTAACGATTAATTAGTAAGTCATTGATTTTTAATGATTTGTCTTATTTTAGCTATGTTAATCAACGGCAATAAATGGCGTTTTGTTTAGCCTTCTAAGGCATGGGTCGGGGGTTCGAGCCCCTCCCGACGCACTTCTTTTCTACATACCCCGATTTTCTAAAGTCATCAGCCTCAAGAAAAATTTGAGGCTGATCAGTGATCAGAAACAGCGGTTAATCATCTGCATGTTGGCGCGGCCCCAAAAATTTTACACATGTGGCAATATTTTTGGCGGCCCACAAAAGGACCCCAAAACAAAAAAAAAAACCCCACGTGGTTTTGTATAACAAAAAAAAAAAAAAAA